>DASPJQ010000789.1:0-5576 GCA_035628535.1 Flavobacteriales bacterium
TTTAATGCGGGGATTTCTTCTTCGGGGGTTTTGTATTCAGGCATCCACCTGTATCCCCACTCGATCGCCCATTTGTCATAGTCGCCAATGCGTGGAAACAAATCTTCAACACCATCTTCGGGTTGCGCCACGTAATTAAAACGGGCATAATCCATGATGGAGGAGGTGTGACCGTTTTTGGCGCAGTACTCTTTGTTGCGCAACATTTCAACGGGCGTTGCCGAACTGGCACCGAAATTATGACGCAAACCGAGTGTATGCCCCACCTCGTGCGAAGAAACAAAACGTACCAATTGTCCCATTAACTCGTCATCAAAATCATTTTTACGCGATCGGGCGTCCACTGCGGCTGTTTGCACAAAATACCAGTCGTGCAGCAGGCGCATTACATTGTGATACCAGCCAATATGACTTTCCAGTATTTCACCGCTGCGCGGGTCGTGTACATTGGGGCCGTAAGCATTTTGAATGTCAGATGCAAAATAACGGATGACTGAAAAACGGGCATCTTCCAGGCTCATGGTGGTGTCTTTTTCGGGCCAGTATTCACCCCGTATGGCGTTTTTCCACCCGGCCTGCTCAAATGCCACATTCCAGTCGTCAACTCCCAGCTTAAGGTATTTGCGCCATTTTACAGGTGTGGCGGGGTCTATATAGTATACTATTGGTTTTTTGGGTTCAATCAGTTCACCGCGTTTTTGCTTTTCGGCATCGGCTGCGTTTTTGGGTTCAAGCCTCCAGCGCAAGGCAAAAACATCCTGTTCCGCCTGTTTTGACTCTTCACCATACACGACCAAACCGCTGGCGAAAAAACCCACACGTGCATCAAAATATCTTTTGCGCATGGGTACTTCAGGTAACAAAACCATAGATGTGTTCAATTCAAGGGTTATTACGCCCACATCAAGACCTGCCTGTGTGAACGCTCCGGGCGAGTTGACAGTAGGGGGTAACACGTCATAGGTTTTTACAGTACGTATTTCGGTATTGAGCGGGAACGTTGAAATCTTGTTGATGTAAGAACGCTCCTTTTGAAAAGTGGTTAGGCGCATTGACTGTTTTGCTGCGGGCGAGAGGGAAAATGCCTGGTTATCGCTGTTAAAATAGTCAGTTACTTCAATTACACATGCAGTGTCTTTGCGTATAGCCTTAATGTCAAAAGCCCCGATGATTGGGTCGGAGTTACTGTTTTTTACGGCCTGGAACATGGGTTTTGTACTGTCAGCACTGGTTATTACGTAAGATACAGCCCGCATGAACATTTTTGTGCCGGGTCCCCGTTCAAATTTAATTACCTGGCTGTTTATTTGTTCTCCCCCGTATTGACCGCATCCGGCAACAGTTTTTGAATACCGGGTCACACAAATGATTTCGCGTCCAAGTAAAGTATCGGCAATTTCAAAGTACCATTTGTCCTCAAGTTTGTGAACGGTAATCATCCCTTTTTTGGTTAATGCTTTTTTGGTGATTACTTCTTTATACGGTTTGGGTTTTTTGTCATCGGCAGTTGCAGGCGCATTGGTATTGGTTTTATTGTCTTTACCTTTATCCTTGTTGCGTTGCGCGTGTACAGTTGAACAGGTGGCGAGCAATGCCAAGGCAATGCCCATCAGTTTTAGCTTATCCATAGTGTGCTTGTGTTGAACGAATATATAACCATTTAGGTATTGCCAGGGGCGCTTTTATCCACATTGTCAATGAAAAAACTTAAATTGTTCACAATCGGCCAATAAGCTTAATTCAGGCGTTTGTATAAATGCTAAAAATCCTATTTTTACGTTATGCAAGGGACTTTAAACCATAGCAAAACGGTATGAGCAGTGAACGGTTGGTGATCATTTTTATCAGGAACGTACAAATTGGCAAGGTTAAAAAACAACTGGCCGACACCGTGGGCGATGAGAACGCCCTCAATATTTATATTCACCTGCTCAACCGGGTGGCCGAAGTTACGCAGGAAATAAAGGCCCATAAAGCCGTTTTTTATTCTGAATACATTGAGGAGGCCGATGAGTTCATGGTGCCTGTTTTTCAAAAATACATACAGCAAGGCAAAGAAATAGGCGAACGCATGAAAAATGCTTTTATAAAAGGATTTTCGCGCGGGTATAAAAACATTGTTATGATCAGCAGCGACTGTTATGAGTTAACGGCAAAAACCGTTGATGACGCCTTTAACCAGCTTACGAAAAACGATGTGGTGATTGGCCCATCAACCAATGCGGGCTATTACCTTATTGGCATGAAACAATTACACAAGCCATTTTTCACCGACAAGGATTGGAGCGGAAACAATGTACTGGTTGATACGTTACTTGATGCAAACAAAAAAAGACTCTCCTATGCCTTGTTGCCTACGCTCAACAAGATTATTGCCGAAGAGGATCTCACACCCGATTTAAAAAAGGTGCTAAAGCCCTGGGAGGATTAGATTCAGAATTTAGAAATTTAATATTTAAAGTTTTTAGCATAGTGAATTTTTAAATTTCTAAATTTTCAAATTTTGAATCATCGTTTAATAAACTCATCGCTCCATCCTTTTCCCTCTAATACCGCATCGTCAGAGGCCACATTTTGTCCCGCTTCAGATAACATAAACCCTTTGGCTGTTTTGAAATAATTAAATTCCCAAACATGGCCGTTTTCAATTTTCACGTCCTCGTCCTTTTCCCTGAATACCATGTGTACCAGGTATTCATTACAACCGTTCTTGTTTATTTTTAAAAGAATGGTTTTGCGTTCATCATGATAAATTTTTACGTAGGAGCCCTCGGGCAGCGTAGAAGTATTTAAAAACAAGCAATGCAAAAATGCTTTTCGGGGCTGGATGGTTTTGCCGTTAGCATCAAATACTTCGTAATCGCACGCAAGAAACATTCCGGTATTTGAATCACGCACGATCATGGTCATGACATTCCCGCCTGATGTCCCGCATTCTTTAACAGTGGGGGCAATATGATTTGTGTCTTCGGGTGTAAAAAAAAAGAAAGTTATTTTGTTTCCCTGGATTGAATAATTGCCTTTACCTACATAAGTTGTAAGTCCGGTTGACTTATACTCAAACTGCTTATTTTCACTAAAATCAAAGGAATAGTCCCGTAACATGGACTTACCGCTATACCGTCCGTTTAACTGTTGGCAATAGGATGCCAGGCTGACCAATGTCAGCAACGTGACCAAAAGATGTTTCATGAGTGGTGTTTTGAAGGTTTATGGACGGTTTCGCGAAAAGTAACCGTATTTGTTACAGATTTTTATAAATGCAAATCCAGTGGTTAAATTTTTCTATAGGTTTTGTGACAAAGGGATGTTTCAACGGAAGAGCGGCAGTCCTTTGGCGGCCGCTGGTAATTTTTCATGAATAATTGGTACTTTTTATAAATCGCCTGAACTTTTTTCGGGTTTAAGCGTCATTAAAATGTTTTTACCAGCAGTAACTACCTACACACTTACGTTTAATTATAAATTGATGCCGAATAATAAATTTTATTTTTTGAAACAGTCCTGGCAATACACTTTTTTTATATTTGCCCGCCATAACCCTTAAAATCATGCCCTCACATTCGCAACAACTCTCTATTTTCCCCCTGACCCGTAAATTGCTGTCCACCGAAAAATTCAAAGGTCGAAGCGCTAATTACTACATTTTTGTTTTCAGACGCGGTTCAGGACGCCATTGTATTAACGGAAATTGGATGCTCATTAACCACGAATCTGTTCATTTTGTGACAATCGACCTGTTGCAAAAATTTGACGGGGTAAATTATATTGACGGTTACTGCATTGAGTTCAGCCCGGGGCTTTTCAGCCGGTTTACATTGAACAAGGAAATACTTTTCGATCTTCCTTTTTTTGGTTATGATATTGAACGCCCAACGTACAAAATACCCATTAACCTGTTTGATGAGTTTTATGCCATGTGTGAAGCCATGTACCGCGAGGTAAAGGCAAATAAAAAATGGCATGAACGCATTGTTATTTCTTACATTAACATACTCATGTTAAAATGCGGGCAATTGTTTCACCTGGAAAAGAAAAAAGAACAATATTATACTTCGGGTTATTATGGATCAATGCAAATGGTTGAGGCGTACCGCAGGCTCATACGAGACAATTTCAGAAAACACCATTTTGTAAAATTTTATGCATCAATGCTTAACCAAACGCCCAATTACCTGAATATTGTGGTTAAAAGTGTTACCGGTAAAACAGCCAGTTCGCTTATACACGCCCAACTAATACTTGAGGCTAAACACCTGTTGATTCAAACCAAACTTTCGCATAAAGAAGTTGCTGCCGAACTGGGCTTTAGCGACCAATCCTATTTTACCCGCTTTTTTAAAAGAGAAACAGGCGTAAAACCGCTTGAGTGGTTTAATGCGAACAAATAGTTAATGGTCATTTGTTCCTTATCGGGCTGTGTGGGGTGAGCATGATTAATACGGTAAATCCAGCTTTCCCAAACAGGGTTTTCATTTTTAAAGAACAATGATTGTTTTTATCAGCCTTGAAAAAATAATAATCATCCATTTTAAATAGAATGCCTTCGGTAAGTTCAGGATAAGAAACTATTCTTTTTAAAAGACTGGTGTGGTAAACAGCCATTCGGGTCCAGGTAGTGTATAAACGTTTTTATTTTTGATGGAAGAATTTTCCTGGATTGTATAGTTTAAGCTGGAGCATGGTGGTTTTTACTGCAGGTCGTTTAGCTCTGGCAGGCAGCTCACTTTTGTGCTGGTCATACGAACAGGTGGGGCGCGGGCAAAATAATAGACCAATTACTGTAATCTTTCGGCATATAAGTTTAAGTAAAGAAATCATGTAGTGTGAAAGCACGATTATTCTGCTGCCTTTGGTGAGACCTTACCGCAAAAGCGCTACCCTGCCGTTATATTCCTGCACTTCTTCAACGGTCCCTTTTACAGCAGTAAACTTCACTTTATATACATAAACATCTTCTTTTGAAACGATGTTCCTGTGTGTGCCGTTCCAGCCCGTGTCCGGGTCTTCAGATTTAAAAATAAGTTCACCCCACCTGTTAAATACCATAAATACATAGTTCTTGATGCTACAGTCGTATATGGGTTTAAACGCATCATTCAACCCGTCAACATCGGGCGTAAATGCATTTGGAACATAAAAGAAACAATCGCATTTGTTGAACTGAACATTTATGGCATCGGTAACCGATCCGCACTGGTTTGCTGCGTTAATAACATAGGTATTTGATGTTTCAACTTCACGTGGTGTTGCAGTTGACTCATCCATCCAGGTGTAGCTAAATACATTGTCACCGGGACCTATGACCAGCGATTCGCCTTCGCACAATACCTGGTCGGTTCCAAGCTCTACCACAGGGAAAGCAAGCACGTTTACCTGTACCGTAGCTGTAGGTCCCTCGCATCCGTTTACGGTTTGCGTGGCATAAAAAGTAAATTCACCTGTAGCATCAGTTGGTGTAACCAGCGTACCACCAATACCTGTTCCACCCGGTGTTGTGTACCAGGTAACGTTTGTGCCCGTAGCCGATAAAACCACATTGCTGTATTGGCATACGGTTGTGTCATTTACCAGCG
>DASPJQ010000790.1:0-5154 GCA_035628535.1 Flavobacteriales bacterium
GAAAATAAAAAGACAGGCGTGTCCATATGCTCTTTAAAAACAATTTGCGAAACAATTTTTTTCGTGCACGTTTAGCGGTATGTATCTCGCTGCTGCTCATTCTTTATTGGCATAAACAATGCGTGGGTCGGCTACTGCGTACAAAATATCGGCAATAAAATACGCTATCATGGACATTAAACCGGCCAGCGAAAATATGCTTACGATCATTGGTATGTCTTTTGACCCGATGGCTTCAAAACTGGCTATGCCCATGCCGTCATAGGTGAAAATGGTTTCAACAATCACCGATCCGCCTACGGCTGCAGGAAAAATGGTTACAAATGTTGTAATAACCGGTAGGAGGGCATTGCGAAATGCATGGCGCCACAGCACACGGTTTTCACTCAATCCTTTTGCGCGCGCGGTACGCACGTAGTCCTGGTTAAGCGTTTCAAGCGTTGCGCTGCGCACCGTGCGGCTTAAAAATGCAATGGATGCATACATGTAGGTAGCCAGGGGCAAAACCATGTAAGGAAAAGTATAATATATCCGCTCGAAAAAGTTCCAGTTGTTGTCATAGGTTTGTGGGTCGCAATAACCATACTCGGGAAACCAGGCAAACCAGGCAGGATTGGCAAAAAGGTAGAGCAGAAGCGTACCGAAGAAAAATGAAGGGACCGAATAAAGCATAAATAAAGCCACAGAAGAAAACCGGTCAAAAAATTTCCCGTGTTTACGGGCGCTGTAAACCCCAATAGGTATGGAAACAATGTAGGAAAGCAATACTGCTAAAAAAACCAGCGCAAACGAACGGCCGAATTTTTCCCAGATTTTTTCGGCAACCGGCCGTGAGTCAACATAGGAATAGCCAAAATTGCCTTGTAATAAATTTACAAGCCAAACATGGTATTGGCTTTTTGTGCCGTTCCAGACAAATTTAGGAATATAGTTGTTGGAAGCATGTGATTCAGTAAATACCTGTGCATGCCGGTTCAATTTAACAATGTTGGCTTGTTGTACCAATAACCATTCGTATTTTTTGGCCGATGAAATCAGCGTATCAATTTTGCTAAAAATATAAATCGGCTCATATGTTTTTTTCAGGGCCGAAACAAGGTTTTGACCAATTGATATGGCGGTATTGATTTCATCAAGCGTATATTTATATGCCAGGGTATTGTTGATGAGCCTGCGTTCCACGTATTTTACCGGCTCGCCCGATGTGGTTTTAGCACCAACCATTGGAATTAATTCAGTTGCTGTATCTTCAATGTATGCATAGCGCTTATAAATAACATCGGCATTCAGGGTGTCATACATTGTTTTTAGCGATTCAATGTTTTTAAAATGGAGGGCAACTTTTTGCCAGTCGCCACATTTGCGTGAGAGCCGGTGAAAAGCGTATCGTTCCTGCTTGTCAAAGATTTTGTGCAGGGTATCGCAATCGCTTCGGGTACAGAAACTGAAGTAAAACAGCGGCAGGTTTAAACCCAGCTGCGCGCGCACCGAATCTTTGTATTGTTTTGTCGCGGTTAATGATGCGTTAGCACCTTGGGCGTTAGCTGATTGGGACAGGATCTCAACCGGGTCACCTGGTGAATGTACGCTTATATAAAATGCCAGGAGCGAAATAATGAACAGAGTGGGAATAAACTGCAGTATGCGCTTGAGCAGGTACAGGGTCATAGTGCAGTGGGTTTTAATGTTGAACCGGGGTTTTTATCCAGCATAAGCACATTGAGGAAATAATTGGGTTTTTCAATATACGCATGCGGATTTCTGAAGCGGTTGTTGATAATGACTTTGTTTTTAGGCGCCATCAAAAAAATATACGGTTGGTTAGTGTAAATAATTTCCTGGAATTCCCACAGGAGTTTTATATACGTAGCGTGATCTTTTGCGGTATTTATGGCTGCAATCAACTGGTCGGTTTGTGCATTGCCAAAACCGCCAAAATTTTCACCGTGCATGTTCCATGATTGCGTACCGAACAGTTGCGAAAAATCTTCGTGGGCGCTGCTGCCCAGCCAGGCTCCCAATGAAGCGTCAAAATCCTGGTTGTAGCAATCCTGGTAGAACTGTGAAAAATCGCGCGGCTGCGGATTCATTTCCACGCCAGCCTTGTACATGCAGTCTTTGATAAGCAGGCAAATTTCCTTGTTGCCGGGAACAATGTCGGGATAAATAAGTGAAAAACTGAATTCAATTTTTTCACCGCTAATTATTTTGTCACGAATATTATCGCCATCGGTATCGTGCCATCCTTCCTGTTCAAGCAAGTCAATGGCTTTTTGCACATCAAACGGAATGGGTTTTAGGGTCGAATTAAATCCCTGTTTGTACGGGTATATGCAAGTTACCATACGAGTTGCCTGCCCTTTGGAAAATACCTGAATAATATCATCAACTGGTACCAGGTGGGCCATAGCCCTGCGGATTCCAGGTGAAGTAAACAAGGGTTTGTGTTTTTGACCGTCAGGTTTTTGGTTCAGACATATGTAAGTGTAGGCGTACTGGTCAATAAACCGCGAATAATAATTTTTATTGAAGTAACTGTGTTTTTTAAGCTTGAGCAGGCGGGTAGTTGTTATTTTATTGGAAACATCAATGCTGTTGTTTTTAATGGCATAATGCAGCGATTGTTCATCGAGCAGGAGTTTAAAAATAATTTTTTGGGGAGCGGCAAGATTGGTCCAGGCCGTATCAGTTGCGGCCCACCAATTTTTCTTTTTCTCCAGTATCATGAAAGCGTCAGGTTCCCATTTCGTGATTTTGTAGGGACCAAGACCAGTTAAGCTGTTCAACCGGGTTGAATGTTCCTTGCTGTTAAATATTTCGGCCCATTTGGTGAGTGGTTCGTTGGGGTTGAACGCAGGAGAAAGAAAATCGCGTACGGTATATGCATCGGTAACGTTGGCAGGGTCCCATTTTGATTTTTGCAGCATAAAAATCTCCACAAAAATTTCCAGGTTGGCACGGTTGAACCCGTTTGTATAAAACCAGAATGCATTCGGGTTTAACGAATCCTTTTTAATGTCGTAGAAAATGGGAAGAAATGTAGGTTTGTACGAAGGATTGTTCACAAGCGGGCAAACCAGTATTTTCATTGAGAAAATGGCATCGTCAACGGTAAAGGACGTTCCGTCATCCCATTTTACATCGTTGCGTAATTCCAGGTACATGGCATCTCCGCTTGTCTTTACCTGTGGCATTTGGGTGAGCAGTGCGGGTATAAGTTTGTTGGTGCGAATATCGCGTTCAAGGAGTGAGCGTTGGGTGAGGTCAAAGATTTGCGCGCGCAGGGCGTCCACATCGTTGGTTGGGTGAAGGCCTTTTGTTTTAAAAGGCATGTGAACAATCACAGTATTTTCGTTCAGGTTGCGTTTGTTGTTGACGCAGGCAAAAAGCGTTAGCAGAGCAAGTACGATATGGAAATTACGGGCTATGATCAGGGCTTTTTACTAAGGTAATGAAATAAGTTCTTGTAACCTGAAGGCGAACACAAACGTATTGAGCCATTTAGTGTAGGGGGCGCATATCAATATAAATGTGAAAAACAGTTGGAAGTAATGCGCTAATTGTTAATTTTGCCGCTGATCTAAAACCATGGAAAGGTGGGTGAGTGGCTTAAACCAACAGTTTGCTAAACTGTCGTACGGGTAACCGTACCGGGGGTTCGAATCCCCCCCTTTCCGCCAGAACACTAACACACAAGGAGGATTATATGTTTGATTTTGAGAAACTTGAGGTCTATCAGATCTGTAAGCAGCAAAACGTTGAAGTTTTGCGTTATGTCAAGGGGAATTCCACCATTGATCCCTATCTAAAAGAATCCTGGAAAGTGACCAGTCTTAACATTGTTAAGAACATGGTTGAAGGCGTAAGCCGTATACCTAAAAACGAGAAGAAAGAATTTATTACGGCTTCGCGGGGCTTTGTTTTTGAATGCGTTGCATTGATTAATCTGATTGTTGAATTGCACCCCGAGGAAAAAGGCAAGATGGAAGAGTTTTACGGGCGTTATGAGTCATTGAGTAAAATGTTACTTGGAATGATACGCTCTTTTGAAATTAATCACTAATTTTGCGACCCGTTCAGGCAGGCATTGTTGGAAGGGAAACAAATTGTTCTTATGTTCGGGGTGTAGCGTAGCCCGGTATCGCGCCACGTTTGGGACGTGGAGGCCGTCAGTTCGAATCTGGCCACCCCGACTAAGCCTAACGGCCTGCACATTGTGTGGGCCGTTTTTATTTATACCTACCCCAACCGCACCTGCCAAAGCCCTGTGTTTACTGGCTATTACCACAACAAAATACAAAACAACTTTTTTGCTCCTTATAAAAAGGCGGTTCATTCCTTAGATAAATTTTTTTAAAAATGATTTTATTTGGCGGGTGGGATTTTATTTTTTGGCGCGCGTTTTTGGTTATTCAAAAACCGTGACAAAAAATAAAATGAAGCGTTGGCTTTCTTGCGGGAATATTTTATGTGCGGGAAAGAAGTAACGGTAACAGCCATTACACATTCCTTAGCCTTTGAATTATGTGTAATGGGTGTTATGGTTACTTGGCAGCGGCATGTGCAATGGTGCGTAAAAAAGATTAGCTTTTTATTGTTAGCGTATATCTTTTTTACGCACGATTGTACATTGCGTGGTAAGATTTGGTTTTGGCGTGTGTTTTTGGTTATTCAAAAACCATGACAAAACCAAATGTGCGTATTGAGGGATGGCGATTCCTTTTATTCCCGCTTTCCTGTGTGATGGCAAAAGCAAGTTTTCCAATGCCACGCTTTACAGCTTGCAGCATAAAAACAAAAAAAGAGTACTCGGTAGTACTCCTTTTCGTTCGAACTTCTTTTTTTGTTATTCGTAAATTTGGCTCAAACCAAAAACAATTCATTATGAAACCAATTGAATATTATGTTTACGCAAGAAAATCTACAGAAGATGAAGAGCGGCAAGTGATGTCGATAGAAGACCAGGAGACGGAAATAAATGATTTTGCCAAGCGCGAGAAAATAAAAATCATTGAGATTTTAAAAGAGAGTAAAAGCGCAAAAGACCCGGGAAGGAAAGTATTCAATGAAATGCTTACCAAAATTTATGCGAGTAAAAAACCTGTAGGAATACTTGCATGGCATCCTGACCGCTTGGCGCGTAACAGTGTGGAT
>DASPJQ010000791.1:0-1123 GCA_035628535.1 Flavobacteriales bacterium
TTACAAAATTCGGAAAGTTTTTGCGCAAAAGCCGCATTGATGAATTCCCACAGTTTTTAAATGTCATTAAAGGCGATATGTCATTGGTGGGGCCGCGGCCTGAACGCCAGTTTTACATTGACCAGATTATTCCAAAAAATAAGCATTACAAACACCTGCACAAGGTGCGCCCGGGCGTTACCAGCTGGGGCCAGGTCAAATACGGTTATGCCGAAAACCTTGAACAAATGCTGGAACGCATGAAATTTGACCTGATTTATATTGAAAACCGTTCACTGGCCCTTGACTTCAAAATTATGGCGTATACCGTGCTTATTATGATGAAAGGTAAAGGCAAATAAGATTTTGGAATTTAGAAGTGTGATTCAATCAAACTCCTTACTTTTTTCGGGCCATCATTATGATTCCCTCTCCATAATTCCCATTATAGCTTATCCTGAAAGGAAGTTTTTTATGGTTCGGGCTTTTTGCAATCGCCTCTTTTAAATCGGGTTGAAAACCCCAGGACAAATCCTTTATGGTCATGGTATATGTTCCCCAAAATTCGTATGACCATTTAGCAGGATCGTTAAGCATTTTGTGTTGTATACCGGTGTCATCCTGAATGATTTTTTGCGATTCAAGGATGAGGTTGCGCACGATGGAAAAATTTTTGTGTGGCGGTATGTAGGAGGCCGACTTGATAAATGCATTGTGTGCACCCATGTTTTTGACAAATGCAACAAAGTATGGTGTTTTGGAAATTTTAAAATCGGCAATGTTGGCTGATATGTAGTACACGTGTTTTTCATTGCCGCTTGTGTCAGTAAGGGTTAAGTCCCAGGCACGGTAATAGCCCGTTTTGTTTGCGGCAAAATTCCCTTTGGCGTCAATGCTGCCGGTTTGCAGTTTTTGAACCATGTAATTGCGGTTTGCGGCAAAATAGAGTACGGTGTGTATGGTGCCGTTCATAAGTGACTTTGAAAAATCCTTGCTCATGTGCGCAGTTACAAAATACCCTGATTTATTCAGGTACTGCATGCTTTCATTCAGATGCGCCAGCAACAAATCAATTTCAGCATCTTTCTTTTTGGTGATATCGGAAACAGTACCCAGGTTTTCAAGACCCATCAAAACATAATTT
>DASPJQ010000792.1:0-18780 GCA_035628535.1 Flavobacteriales bacterium
TCCATCATTGCCGCCACACGAAGCATCGGTAACAAGGAATGAAACCTGTACTTCATCGGGTTCATCAACATTGATGCTGGCTGTAGAAATACAACCGTAGGCATCGGTTACATACACCTCGTATGGCCCTGCAACCAACCCTGCAATATCTTCATTATTTGAACCGTTATTCCAGTGGAAGGTGTAAGGGCCCGAACTGCCAATTACATTAATATCAATAACACCGTCATGACCTCCATGGCATGTGACATCAACCACATTATTGATTACAATGGCAGGCGCTTCGGCATCACTCACCGTGGCAATTCCGAAGTTGTAACAACCAATGTTGTCGGTCACGTTGCAAACATAAATTCCTGAAGTAAGGCTGTCAACCAAAATAGCATTGCTGCCGTTTGACCATTCAACGTTGTATGGAGGATTGCCACCGCTTATAACAGCAATGGCCTTTCCATCGGATTCCTGGCAGGTCGCATCAACCGTATTGGTTGTAATGTATATTTTGTTGTCGGGAATAACTATGTTAATGTCCTGGGTTTTGGTATTGCTGCAACTGTTGGTGATTTGAACCGAAACGGTATAGGAGCCTGGATTTTCGTATATGTGCGGTACATTGTCCATCACATTGTTTGTAATAAGAATACCTGAACCGTCACCAAAATCCCATACGTACTGTATTCCGCCAAATCCGCGGAAAATAATCGGATCACCAAGGCAAATACTGGCTGTTTCATCATAAAAGGCATTTCCATCCACCTCGTAATTACTTCCGACATTTACCGTCAGGTTTTTATTGATGGATAAACCGCAGCCGTTGGTATAGGTAAGAACGGTATTGTATGCACCCAAAGCTGAATAGGCATGGGTATAGTAAAAATAGTCGGAACCGAAAATTGAAAGTACGGTAGGGGTTGTTGAACTGTTACCGTCACCATAATCAATGCTGTACGTTCCATCGGGAATGTAAAACCTTCCAACAAAAAGGGCCGAGTCACCGGGACAAACTTCAGCGTCTTCAGGAACAAAATAAAATAAAGATGCGGGGTCGGGTGCTATTCCGGGTCCGGAATAAACGTTAAATGTAATGGTTGTATCCTGCCCGCATGAATTGGTTGCAATAAATGTAACGGTATGCATGCCGTTTGTTGTGTACGCATGTGTACCCGAGAAATCATACAACACGGTTCCATCGCCAAAATCCCAACGGTAATCCATGAACGAATCAGGGTCTCCATCATCGGAAGAGAAGGAGAACATGGATCCGGTGCATACGCTGTCAGAAACATAAGCATCAACATCATAAGGATCAACCGGAATGTTTGAAACAACGGTTACCGGTGTATAGATTGTGGTGTCATAACCGCAACCATTTGTTGCTATTACGTAAACTGAATCGGAAGCCGGGAATTCATATTCAAAATAATTGGTGGTACTGATGAGTGTGCCGTCCTGTAAATACCATTCAAGATCGGTGGCGCTGATCCATGTACCGAAATGCACTGTGCTGCCAGGGCATACGGTTTGTTCGTAGCTAATGTCGTAAGACATGGTTGGGCTCCAAGGCAGATCGTTCACGATTTCAATGCTGTCAACATAGGTAGCGCTGAATCCGCAACCATTGGTAATGGTGACTTGCGGGTAAAAAGTACCCAATGATGTATAACTATGCGTATGTTCGCTGGTTGAATATGATCCATCGCCCCATTGCACAAATACTGATGCGAATTCTTCTGGATAATACATATAAACTTCCTGGTTTGGACATGCCTTTTCTATTGGCATATCAACACCCAGGTAGGAGGGAAGTGGAACGGTGGTTGAAATATTGAACGTTCCTGCTGAGGTAAACGGAGTACCGGCACATGGCCCGCCTGTAGTAGTTACGGTAATGTTATATATTCCGGGTGTTGTATATACATGCTGCACATCGTTGGAAGGGGTAACTTCCAGCGGAGAACCATCGCCCCAGTCCCATGAATAGCTGAAGCCCATTCCGCTTGGGCTCCATCCCTGGCTTACACGCATGCGCACCTGGTCGCCCGGGCAGGCAGCGCTTGCACCGTAAACGTTAACAACCGGACCAGGTTGGCCAAAAATTTCAATGCGAACCATGTCTGAACCAATAAAGGATCCACCTGAGTTGAAGTAATGCACTTCAACATCGTACGTGTTTGCTACGCTGTAAACATGGTTGATGAGTACACCGCTCCAGCTTACAAACCCGCTTCCGTCAGCAAAATTGATTTTTTTGGAGAAGGTTCCGGCAGGCGTTGTAAGGGATGTAAAATCCACTGATGCAGGCGTACAATCGGATGTGTACGTAGCATCAAAATATCCGCTGTAACTCGACACAGTGGTCGCGTTACCCGAAAAACATAATGCAACCGCAAAGAGTAAAAATATTTTCTTCATACATTGATTTTGGTTCATCAAATGTAGAGCATATAAGCCTTATTTTACAGGATTGAATAACGAAGTTATTAAATACTACTAATAATGGTAGTTGAGTTTAATGCTGATAATGAGTCGTTTAAATTTAACTAAAGATTAGCTTTACACACGTGTTATTTTTATCTGAATAAATGTGAACTTTATGCATGGTGAAAAAAAGAGTCAAAAACACTACGAATGTGCGGTGCAAAACCATTTTTGCATTTATTGCGGCTTTTATTTTTCATATTTCCGCACACGCACAACATGAAGTTGATTCGCTTGAAAAACTGCTGGCAAGTGCTAAAAACGACTCGGTGCGGTTGTATTATTTAAACCTGCTTGTTAATGTTGCGCCTGAACCTTCGTGGATAAATTACAACATACGCATGAAAAAAATCATCATGCAAAACATCAACAACGGCAAGGACCAAAACAAGGCCATGTATTACCGTTACCTGGCCGGGTATTACAATAACGAAGGCGTGATGTATAAAAAACGGGGCGAAATCAACAAAGCCATCAATTGTTTTAAAATAAGTTTGGGCATTACCGGGAAATACAAAGACATTCAGCACCGTTCCATTACGTATATTAACCTGGGTCGTTTGCATTATGAACTGGGCGATGTGGCGCAGGCCCTGAAATACCTGTCAAAAAGCATACAGATTTACGAAGAAACAAATGACCCGGGCCTTGCCGAAGAAACGGCTTACGCCCTTAATTTTGTTGGAGGCATTTATTCTGACCAGCACGATTTCCCTGTTGCCATGAACTATTTTAAGCGGGCCATTGATATTTTTAAAAAAATAAACAATGAGGGCGGAATGGGAAACAGCTACAGTTTTTTAGGAGCCTGTTATTTTGCGCAGCACAAAAACAAAGAAGCGCTTTCGTATTTTCAAAAAGCCATTGATATTTTTACGAAAACCGATGACAAGGAATCCATCGCGTCAAACCTGAATAACATAGGGTTGCTTTACCAGGAAAACAATGAAATGACCAAAGCCGTCAATAACTTCAACCTGAGCCTTGAGATGTTTGAAGAAATTGACCACAAAAACGGTATTGGCGTGGCAAATAAAAACCTGGGGGAAGCTTATTTTAAAATGGGCGACAATGAAAAGGCGCTTTTTTATTTTAAGGAATCGTATAAGATTGCCAAGGAGCTGAGGTACCCGCGCAGCATTGAAGTTGCAGCCAGCGGCCTGTATAAAGTTTACAAAAAAGAAGGGAAAACCGAAGATGCACTGGCCATGCACGAGATATATACACAAATGCATGACAGCGTGAACAGCGACAATGCCAAGCGCGCGGCCCTCAATAACCAGTTGCATTATGAATACGGAAAAAAACAGGTTGCTGACAGCATACGGGCCGTCCAGAAAAACCGGCTCATGAAAGCCGAACTGGATGCGCGCACCACACTTATGTATTTGCTGTTTGCCGGGCTGGCGTTGCTCATACTTTCGGGTATTTTTGTGGTACAACGTTTACGGTTTATGCAAAAAGTGAAAGAATTGAAACTTCGCAATAAAATTGCAGGCGACCTGCACGATGAGGTGGGTTCGGCACTCAGCAGTATAAGCATGTACGCCAGCATGGCACAAATGCAGGACGGCAACGACAATAAAAAGCTGGTAAGTAAAATTGAAGAAACCAGCCGTGAAACGTTAACCAACATGAGCGACATTGTATGGAGTTTGTTGCCCAGAAATGACAAATTGCAGGATGTGTTTCACCGCATGAAATCAACCAGCGAAGATTTTTTCAAGGCTAAAAACGTAAAATTTGAGTTTACAGTGGACCCGGCTTTGGAAAATACAACGCTTAACATGGAACAACGGAAGAATTTTTACCTGGTGTATAAAGAAGCCATGAACAATGCCGCCAAATACTCAAAAGCTACCGAAATTCAGGTAAAGATTAAGGCTGCGGTAAAGGATCTTATAATGGAAATCAGGGACAACGGAATAGGTTTTGATACCACAAAACCCGATCACGGCAATGGTTTATACACCATGAAACAGAGGGCCGAGGTGCTCAACGGGAGCATAATGGTTAATTCTGAGCAGGGAAAAGGCACCCATATCGTTTTAAAATTCAAACCTGCCTGATTTGGTAGTGGTTTTTTTAAATATAAAATGTAAATTTGCACAACATGAGCATAAAAGTAGCTATAGTTGAAGATCATAAGCAGTTGCGCGAAAGTCTTTCTGAACTCATTCGTTTCTCACCCGGTTTTGAACTGGTGGGTGTATAT
Organism: Flavobacteriales bacterium; assembly: GCA_035628535.1. Classification (GTDB taxonomy): domain Bacteria; phylum Bacteroidota; class Bacteroidia; order Flavobacteriales_D; family UBA2798; genus DASPJQ01. The sequence continues at coordinate 4,694 of DASPJQ010000792.1, forward strand.
CCAAACGCATTGAACATTGCCGGTTACCTGAAGCAGGACATGCCTGATGTGGTTTTGATGGACATACAAATGCCGGGTATGACGGGTATTGAAGCGGTGGGCATGATCAAAAAAGAATTGCCTGAGGTGAAAATTATCATGCAGACGGTTTTTGAAGACAACGATAAAATTTTTCAATCCATTTGTGCCGGTGCCAACGGGTATATTCTTAAAAATACCGGTACGCAAAAATACCTGGAGGCCATTACCGAGGCGTATCATGGCGGAGCCCCGCTTACGCCTTCCATTGCTACAAAAGTATTGAGCTTGTTCCGAACAGCACCGCAACAACCGCAAAAAGAACAGTATGATTTGACCGACCGTGAAAAGGAAATTTTGCATTACCTGGTTAAAGGTTACAGCTATAAAATGATTGCCGACAGTTGCAGCATAAGTTATGATACGGTGCGTTTTCACATGAAAAACATTTACGCAAAACTGCACGTGGCCTCAATGACCGAGGTGGTGGCAAAAGTGCTGAAAAGCGATTTGCTGAATAATTGATTTAGTGTTGACGCTCCAGTTGCATGATTACCGAATCACGCGTGTCAATATTCTGGATTTTCATACTTTTTTTGCCAACTTCCAGGATGAGAAACCTGTTCACCGTATTTTCACCCGATGTAAGAACAAATTTGTCCTGCTTTACGGTTATAAGCCACCGGCCTTTTTCCAGGTATTCACCGGTTAACATTTCGTAGGTACTGTCAGCGTTAAAATGCGCATATGAACTGTCAAGCATACGGCCCATTTGCTCATTATACGCCCTTTGTTGTGCGGGCTCGTAGGCATGAAAGCGGGCAGGTTGCAGACTTACAATGTTCCAGTTACCAACAATAACCGCAGGCTCAGTTGTTTTGGTGGGGCTTTCCCGATTGCTGCAACCTGCTAGCAGCAACAGAATTCCAGCCAAATACAAAGCCTGTATAAAAGCTTTCCGTAGATTTGTGTGCCAATGACTCATTTAATAAGGCTTACGCGTCCTGTAAATCTACTGGTTATTATTTTAACCATGTGCGTAGTGCATGCCTTATTTTTAAACTATACCCCGGTTAATTCAAAAACACCTGCGTTTCTTGATGTTTATTTTATTTTGCTGGTGGTTTCAACCGTTTTAATTGCTGCTGCCGGCAATATAATTAACGACTATTTCGATGTGAAGATTGACCGTATAAACAAACCTGAAAAGTTAATTGTTGACCGTTATGTTCCCAAACGCAAGGCCATATTGTTTCATACGGGCCTTAATGCCGTGGCCATTTTGATGGCGGTAATCATTTTGATCGGGCGCCACGATTTCTGGCCCCTTGTTTTTCATTTTGCCACCACCAGCGCTTTGTGGATGTACTCGGGTGTATTAAAACGTAAATTTTTGTCAGGCAATGTCACCATAGCTGTTTTAACGGCCATGGTGCCCATGCTGGTGTATTTATATGATAAAAATGTGTATGGTTACATGGAAAGCCAGAAAGACCATGAAACGGCTTTTCACGTTATGGGTTATTTTGCCCTTTTTGCATTTTGCACTACACTGATACGCGAAATACAAAAAGATTTTGCCGATATGAAAGGTGACAGTATGTACGGTTGTCAAACGGTTCCTCTTTACCTGGGAATTAAAAAAGGCCGTATAATCCTGCTTGGGCTGTTTTTTATCACCATTGTGCTTTTTGTGGTCCTGTATTTTATGTTTGCAAAGCAAACGAACATCAACCTTGTTTTTTTTATAGTGGTGAGCCTGCTTATGCTCACCTCATTCATGCAGTCGTTCATGGCGGTAAAACGCAAGGCCTGGCAAAATTCCGCCACTACCATGAAACTGGTCATGATAGCCGCACTTGTTTTTTTCGCTGTAAAAATTTATGCTGCATAACTTAAACGGCTATTCAATTATACTGGGTTCGCAAAGCCCGCGCAGGCAGCAATTGCTCAAAGGGCTCAACGTGAAATTTGACATAGTGACCAGCGATGCCGATGAACATTTTCCGGCTGGATTAAAAAAGCAGGATATCCCCCTGTACCTGTCAAAGCAAAAAGCGCTGGCCATTGTACCCAAACTGCAGGGAAATTTTTTGCTTATTACATGCGACACGGTTGTTTGGATAAACGATGAGGTGCTTAACAAACCGGTTGATAAGACCGAAGCGCACTCCATGTTGCGGAAATTATCGGGGCAAACACATGAAGTGTTTACTGCAGTAACCATTACTACTACACAAAAATCACATTCATTTTACGACCGTACGGCCGTTAGTTTTAAACAACTGACCGATGCCGAAATTGATTATTACATTGACACGTGCAAACCGTTTGACAAGGCCGGAAGCTACGGTGTGCAGGAATGGCTGGGGTATGTGGCTATTTACAAAATTGAAGGTTGTTTTTTCAACGTAATGGGGCTACCGTTGAACAGGTTGTACGATGAGCTTAAAATACTGTAAAGTTTTTTATGCCTTTAGGGTAAATCCGGTTAAATTTTAGTTAATTTTAGTAGTATGAAAACAATGGTTGTTTTTTTACTCGCGATGTTGAATACGGGACATGTTCAGCAGCTTGAAAACGATGCTACATTACCCCAGGGTGAAGGCGGTGAAGTGGAGTGGGAAGGTGTAATCAACGCAGGAGAAGTAAGCCAGGACCAGCTTATGAAGCGCGCAAGGCACTATTTTAAAAATGACAAAGAATACAGCAAGGCTGAGTCAATAAACGGTGGTGTAAAAGCAGTGAAAACCGACAATTTTTTTCTGAATGGCGATAACGCTGTCAGGTATAAATGCTCTTACCAGGTTGCAATTGAAGTGAAAGAGGGTAGATACAAATACAAAATTTCTGAAATGGTATATGAGCAGTATCCCAAAAAGGCCCAGCCGGCACCGTTACCAATAGAGGCAACCACTTTGTACAGGGAGTACAGGAACCTGATGGCCCAGGGCAAGCATAAATCAAAGAAAGCCAAAAATTCCTATTCAATATGCAAATCAACCATTCGCCTAATTGACGAGTTATTGGAGGAAATGCAAACAGCTATGGCCACCGAGGTTGCCGGTACCGATGACTGGTAAAAAAACGGACCGTTGTTCACCGGCCCGTTTAACATGATTTGCTTCTTACAATTACTTTTTGGGTACAACCCTTCGCATAATGTAATGGTACGTTGTATTGTTACCGGTATCTGTTATCTGGTATGCATTAACAAACAACCATCCCTGCGCTGCCATGTGATTTAAGGCATCAACCATTGAATTAAATTTCATGGGTTTTCCTGTAACCGGGTCTTTAAGCATGTCGTTATTAATGCCTTCAAATACTTTGTTTTCCTGGCCAAAATCAATTTCAATTTTGATTTTACCGGTTAAACTTAAAGCTGCGCGGCCAACAATTTCGCAATAGGTTTCCATTGTTTCGTTTGTTTGGGCAAAACTTGCCGAGTGGATAAAGGCCATAAGCATAGCCATGCAAATGAATTTTTTCATAGTTTGAGGTTTTAGTTAATACAATATGGCTAAATATAACAATTTTAATGCCGGAAAATGGTCTAAGAAAATACCCGGAATTACAGGAGAACAATAATGCAATGCGTCCTTAAGTTATTATTGCAACTTCACCTGCACCTCAAGCCTGATCCTTGCCTTGATGGTTCAATGCTGATGCGCCTGGAGCTCCTAACCTCAAACCTTCCCATGATACCTTACTAGCCCGTCAATCGGCTTGTTCATGATTTCACCCAGTTTCAATCCATGCTGCTCAATTTTTTTCTTCAGGATAGGCTCAAACATAAACGCCACCGAACCTACAAAATTCACCTGGAAATCCTGGTAATTGTAAAGGGTTTTAATGTGGTGATTGATGAAAAGCTCAAATGAATTTGCCACAAGGCCTGAAACAAATTTATGACTTTTGTGTTGGACCAAAAAGGGAACAAACCCGGCTAAATAACGGTTCGGAAACGGTTTGCGGTAAACATTCTCAAGAATAGTGGCCTTATCGGTCTGAAATTCCTTTACAAATTTTTCCAGTAAATCTTCCGGCAGTTCATTGTACAGGTACGCAATTACCAATTGTTTACCCAGGTGGGCCCCACCACCCTCATCACCTAAAATAAAACCCAATGAAACGGCTTCGTTCACTATTTCTTCACCGTTCCAAATGCAGGCATGTGAACCGGTACCCAGTATACAGGTCAGGCCGCGCTCGTGTTGGCAGGTGGCCCTTGCGGCTCCCATCAAATCATGGTTCACTTCAATGCGCGGATGCGAAAACATTTGCCTCAGGGCAATTTCAACCTGGCTTTTTTTATCATCGGTACCGCAGCCAGCCCCGTAATAATATATATTGTTAAGCGTTAATGATGAGGGGTTTAAGTTCTTGCTGACAACATCAATAAATTCCTCGGGCTTTACAAAATAGGGATTAAGCCCCTGGGTTATGAAAAACTGTTTCCGGCCCTTGTTATCAATAAGCGCCCAGTCAGTTTTGGTTGATCCGCTATCGGCAATAAGTATCATCGGATTTGGATTTAAATACTTAAAGATCGCTCTAAAATACCAATAAAACGGTAACATTTGCCGGGCTTATAACTATAATTTTGGTTATGTAAAGGTTAAGGTATTGTTTTCACGCATCAATAGGGTATTGTTTGGCCCGGGGCAACTGGTTCACATTGCTCCGCTGGTGGTTTTCCGCATTGTTTTTGGGCTTACCATGTTTGGCGCCATCATCCGTTTTTGGAGTAATGGGTGGATTAAAAGTTTATACATTGACCCCGGTTATTATTTCCCTTACCTGGGTTTTGAGTGGATTAAACCGTTAGGTGATCCGGGTATGTACATTGCTTTTGGCGTCATGGCAGTAAGCGCATTGTGCATTGCACTGGGATTATTTTTCCGTATAGCGGCTTTTAGTTTTTTTATTTTATTCACCTATATTGAATTGATTGATAAAACGCCTTACCTCAATCATTACTATTTTGTGTGCATTGTCTCTTTCCTGTTGTTCCTTTTACCGGCCCATCGCTTTTTTTCGCTCGATGTAAAATTTGGAATGGTAAAACCGGTTACGCATGTACCCCGCTGGATGCCCGGTACTATAAAACTTCAGCTCGGGCTTGTTTATTTTTTTGCCGGAATTGCCAAAATGCATCCCGACTGGTTATTGCATGCCCAACCGTTGAAAATATGGTTGCCCGCCCGGGCCGATATGCCCGTGCTTGGGCCCTTGTTTGCGCAGGAATGGGTGGCTTACGTGTTTAGCTGGGTTGGGTTTATTTTTGATTTGGCAATTCCTTTTCTTTTGTTGAACAACAGGTACCGTGTAACAGGGTACATTTTTGTAGTGGTTTTCCATTTGCTTACTTACATGCTGTTCAATATTGGCATGTTCCCGTTTGTAATGATTGGTTGTACACTTATTTTTTTCTCACCGGCTTTTCACATAAAAGTAATTATTGCTATAGCCAATATTTTCAGGCAACCGGTTTTTACCGGAAGCAATACCGCGCTCAATACGTTCAAACCTTCTTATAAAATCATCCGTTTATTCCTGGTGATCTATTTTATTTTCCAGTTACTGGTTCCTATGCGTTATTTGCTGTATCCGGGTAATTTATTCTGGACCGAACAGGGTTTCCGGTTTTCATGGCGTGTCATGCTCATGGAAAAATCGGGAACCTGTACATTTTATGTGTGTGATAAGTCGCGGAAGGAGGCCATTGAGATCAACAACCGCGAATACCTGACCCCGTTCCAGGAAAAAATGATGAGTACGCAACCGGATATGATCTTGCAGTTTGCCCATTATTTGCGTGATACGTTTAAAGACAGGAAAATTGTAATCAAAGACCGGGTTTTTTATTTCAAAGACCCCATGGTATTTGTTGATTCCTACGTTTCCCTCAATGGCAGGGGCAGCCAGCGGTTCATTGATCCGGGGGCTAACCTGGCTAAAATGGAACAATCGCTTTTGCACAAAACCTGGATATTGCCGTTTGAGGAATGAAGGTATTTTTTTTCATACCGTTTTTTGTTTTTGCGCATTCGCTGATGGCGCAGCATATAGTTGTTGATTTTAAAAAAGAAAAAGGATACGCGGTAGATATTTCATTCTTTGTGTTTGACATGCCTCAACACCTTTACATGAAGCGCAATGTTGAGGTGATGGGCATTAAGGTAAATCCCGGAAATTATAAAACCAAAATTGAATACAAGGGGTATGAAAAAGACACGGTCGTTTTGCTGGAAATAGCGGTTCAGCGTGACACCGTTATTGACCTTGATAAAATTGCTGCTGGTTTTTCGTATATGCTGGAAGAGGTTGAAATAACCGATGCCGGATCGGTTTTCAGCAAAGTGAATTTAAAACAGGTAGACGGGTTTGCCATTTATGCGGGAAAAAAAACCGAAGTCATCAACATTGCCAATACAAAAGCAAACCTCGCTACAAATAACGGCCGGCAGGTTTTTGCAAAAATTGCCGGGCTCAACATTTGGGAAAGCGATGCGGGCGGAATCCAGTTGGGAATAGGTGGAAGGGGATTGAGTCCAAACCGTACTTCCAATTTCAATACGCGTCAAAACGGTTATGACGTAAGTGCCGATGCGTTAGGTTATCCTGAAAGCTACTATTCACCCGTACCTGATTTTGTTGAACGCATTGAAGTGGTGCGCGGGGCCTCATCGCTCCAATACGGCACACAGTTTGGCGGGTTGGTAAATTTTAAGATGCGCAAGGCAAAACAGGACCGCAGGATGCATGCTGTTGCCAAAGGTACTTATGGTTCATTTGATTTTATGAATGTAACCGGCAGCTTAAGTTACGGTACACCTGAATTCGGGGTGTACGCAGCAGGACAATTCAAAAAGGGGAACGGTTTCCGGGACCATACCGGCTTCACTAACCGATCATTTTTTGTGAATATGTTTTACAACATAAAACGCAGAATTACCATTGGTGCCGATTTTACAAAAATGTATTATGTGGCCCAACAGCCGGGAGGGCTGACCGATGATTTATTCAATAAAAATACAGACACGGTGTTGCGAAAACGCAACTGGTTTCAGGTAAACTGGAACCTGGTCGCCCTGTATACCGTTTTTCATTTTACCGATAAAGTAAAACTCAATACACGTTTTTTTGGGTTGATGTCAGACCGCAGCAACGTGGGTTACCTGGGGCAAATCAACCGTCCTGACCTGGGCCAACCGCGTGAAGTTATTGCCGGTGAATTCCGCAATATGGGCAATGAAACGCGTTTGCTGGCAAATTATAAGACATTAAAAAATACGCACACGTTTTTAGTGGGTGCGCGGGTTTACCGTGGGCAAACAACGGCTTTGCAAGGACTTGCTAAAACGCAGGGCGGTCCTGACTTCAATTTCAAAAACCCTGATGACATTGATTATTCCAATTATTTATTTCCGAGCAGGAATGTTGCTGCTTTCGCTGAAAATATTTTCAGAATGGGTGAAAAATTAACCATTACGCCCGGTGCACGTTTTGAGTACATTGATACGCGGTCACAAGGTTATTATTACCAACGGAATTTTGACCTCGCGGGTGATACTTTGCTGGAAATAAAAAACAATACCGCAACCCAAAACCAGCGTAGCATTTTCCTGGCGGGAATAGGTGTAAGTTATAAACCTAAACAGTGGATGGAGTTTTTTGCCAACGCCAGCCAGAATTACAGGGCCATTAATTTTTCAGACATTGCTATTGTGAACCCTAATTTCAAGGTTGACCCCACTATGAAAGACGAACGGGGCTATACGCTTGATGCAGGTTTCAGGGGCAATTTCAACAATTGGATTTCATATGATGTTAGCGGCTTTTACCTTTCTTACAACAACCGCATTGGTGAAGTTTTCAAGGTGGATGAATTTTCATATAACATCGTCCGTTACCGTACCAACATTGGCAATTCAACCAATTATGGAATTGAATCGTTTATAGAACTTGATCTCATCAAAATGATTGATGACTCAAGCCAATGGTCGCTGCCTGTGTTTGCAAATTATTCGTTTATTGAGGCGTATTACGGCAAGAGCGATGAAAATGCGGTAGAGGGGAAACGCGTTGAATTTGTGCCGCAGCAAATGCTGCGCAGCGGTTTCAGTTTGAGTTATAAAAAATGCTTTGTATCGTATAATTACTCCTATGTTGGTGAACAGTACAGCGATGCCACCAATGCACAAAAAGTACCCAATGCCGTTTTCGGGATCATACCGGCCTATTGGGTCATGGATGCCGGTGCAGGTGTTGAGTACAAATTCCTGCGTGCCGAGGTCCATGTAAATAATCTGACCAACAATTATTATTTCACGCGCAGGGCGGCATCGTATCCCGGACCGGGTATTATTCCTTCGGAAATAAGGAATGTGTATTTTACATTAGGGGTTACGTTTTAAAGTTGTTCTCCGTTATGCCAAAATTAATATTCTTTGTATGTTTTGGTAATTTCGACAGAATGCTCAAATAGTATGTTTATTACAATGAAAGCCTTAATCAAGGAGTCACCACAATCGGCCACTTATTCCGTATTAATTGCTGGCCAGTGGAGCTATTCGTAATTTTGACAAAATAAATTCCTGAGTTCAGCCCTCCAAGGTTTACAACGGTGGTTAACGCACTACCATAGGCCACTGGGCTTGTTACAGCGGCACCTTTTGAATCAACAATGAAAAAACTGAAGCCATTGCAATCAAGGTAGGGGAACGTAACTTCCAGTTGACGCGTGATCCCGTTATAAATGAATTTTGCCTTATCAATGCATTCTTCCTCTTTGCCCCAGTAACATTCAGCGCGGTAAGGCCAGCCTGGTGAACCAAGATTGCAGCCTTCAAACCAATTACTGCCTTCATTTACATCGTTGGTGAACCCATACGGCTCCAGTGTTTTTCCGTTCCCATTGGCCCCGGCCGGCCACCCGTTTTGGCTGTCATACCAAACCGAATACTGGATTATTCCACTTGAATCGTATATGCGAATTACATCATCGTCATTCGAAAAATTGTAGTCATAATTTCCGCAAACGGCTTTAACCGGATTATGCACATAGTTGAATAAGGCGGTGTCTCTTGCCACAACATAATATTCGCCAGATTTCAAATACACCTCATTTGGCAAAGTAAAGGTATTGTTGTTTTTACGGTCCTTTATCACATATCCGCTCAGGTTGATGGTGGCCGTTGAGTTGTTGTACAGCTCAATCCACTCATCGGTATTACTTTGAGGGTTATAATTAATCTCTGATATAACAAGCGGTTCAGCACAGGGGCTGTGTGTTGTTCCGGGTGTACCGTACATGCAGCTTGTTCGCCAGGCTGCTGGTAAAAGAAAATTGGCGTAATCGCTTTCAATCAGTTCCATGGTGCGCCCGGTTTCATCGGCAGCGCGTTTCCATGGCAGGGTGTCGCAAAAAACAAAATTCCATACCAAACTATTCTTGTGGTTGTAAAGTTTAATGGAATCGCCACTGCCGTTCAAATCAAACCACTCGCTCACCAGGAGTTTGCTGGTGTCAAAGCCCGGATAAGCAGTTGTAAATTTTTCGTAATTTTTGGCTAAAACAATCGTCCCATTTGCAGGTATGCTTATGCCGTCTTTAAAACGGTAGCGCTGGTAAGGCGTGTTGCGTTCAATAGAGTAACCGGTCAATTCAATGGCGCTGGTACCCGGATTCCAGAGTTCAATCCAATCGCCAGCGTCAAAACTGTCATCGCTGTGGTAATTCACTTCGCTTGGAACAACCGTGGTTGGGTTGCTTGATCCCGTAAACACAGCGGTAAAGGTGTTGTTTGACGAAATGTTGAGATCAAGCCCGGGGGTGTATGTTGTTGGTATAAGCGAATTCGGGTTCCAGTGATCAAATGTGTAACCCGGATTTGCATAGGCCGTAATGGTAACCGGGTTTCCATCAAAATATACTCCGTTCCAGGGATAATTTGGCGGAATAATGGTTGAGATTTTAATATAACCTGCACCTGCTGGTAAAACATTCAGCGTAACTGTGACTTTTTTCACCAGTGAAAAGTCATTCACAAGGTTATCACGCTGGTAATTGATGCGCTGGTTGTTGTGCGTTGTCATGGCGGCATACTCTGAATTGAGCCCGCTTACGCCCGTGTTGCCCCATAGCAACGCTTGTACCTGCACTGCAACGTACAATGAATCGCGCGTACGCAATTTATGTTTGTTGAATTCACCGGATTGGAAAACGGTGTTAATCAAATCAGCCTGCCGGTTAATGAAAAAGTTCCGGTAAGTGGGATTCTCCAGCATTTTAACCAACATGTTTGCGGTATACTGGCCCGAACTCAAATACGTAGGCAAATAGTCGTCAGTTGATGAACCGCCATACCCCAATCCAAAATCAACATCCCACAATACCCAACGCCATTTTCCATAAGGTGACTTACGGTGCCAGAATTTGGTATTGTTGGGGTAGCTGGCCCAATCACCATTGCCCAAATACGTTTCACAGGCAATGTAATCGGTAAAGTTCCACAAATCAATAACTGAATCAATTAACTGGTAAAATGCAGGTGTGGCGGTGGCGCTGTACGTGCTTATAGTATTGTGCAGGACTATGAAATCGTCAAGGTTGCCACCAATTGCATTAAGTCCGTTATAGGTGTGGGCAATAATATCAATGTTATCAGAAGGTATGCCATGGTTACCTTCTATATAGTCTTCGTCTTCGCGTTCACGTATTTCAAGGTGGCCCCAAAACGTTCCGTTTAAAAATGCGTAAGCAGGTTCATAACCCATGTAATCAACATGGGTGTTAGCGCACAGGCGCTGCATAAACCCATCGCGTGAACGGCCGTCCCAGTAATCATTGCCCCCGTTGCGCAAATTAATGGCGCTATAACTTGTTACAAACGGTTTATCGGGTATGAGGGGAAAATCCATTTTTTGCGGATCATATTTTGATTTGGCCAACAAGCGCAGGCTTTTTTGGTTTTGACCGCGGCTCCATCCGCCATGGATTTTTATTCCGCCATCAATGCTGAATTTTAATTCTTTGTCTTTATGAAAATACTCAACGTGCATGGGACGTTCCCAATTCATCCAGAAATTGGCGCCAAAATACGGGTAGTTAACCGAGTCGGCACCGTAACCCAGCACATGTATGCCGTATGCCGGGTCCCACAGGTTTACCGAGTCACTGCAAATACTGAACACGGGCAAATCAAAATTCTGGTTGATGATGAATGTGCGTGTAACAATACGCGATGGCAGTTGCGTTCCGCTGAGCGGAAACACGCGGGCACGAATGACCGTTGTAGCGCTTACCGTAATGGGGCCTGTATATGTTAACTCACCCGCATCGGGATCATCACCATCAACGCTGTAATAAATAGTGCCACTGGTACCGGGAGCAAGGCTCAACGTTACCAGTTGGGTTGTTGAATAATGCCCGGCCTGTAAATTAAATACCGGTTCGGCAATAATATCAGTATAGCATATGCTGGTGGCATTGGCGGTGCCTGGTGTGGGACCGGTTGAAATGCACCATGTACCCGCACCGCTGGTAATGCGCGCATAAGAAGTATTCATGGTAAGCGGGGGACAATTAACCGTATCGGCAATGGTTGTTCCGCCTTGTGCAAGATAAATTTTTTCGCCCGCTTCGTTGATTTTAAAATTGGTGTGGGTTATGCTGGAAGGTACCAGGTTAAAAAAAGACGGATTGGGCCCGTAATAGGTGTTGGCGCTACGTATACCAAATGTAAGCCATGCGCGCGCTGTCAGGTCACTTGAAAATATGTCAATGTTATGCACCTGAATGGCCAGTACGTTGGTGCCGTTTTGCATCATGGTCTTAAGCAATGCGTTGGGGATTATAAACTGCTCAGGATCACCACCGGCAAACATGATCGCCTCGTGGTTGCCGGCTGCAGTTGCATTATATGGGGGCCTAACGCCAATAGTACCTACGTTGTTGCGTGCAATTTCATAACCGTTAAAATAAGCCACGAAGCCGTCATCGTAATCAATGTTTAAAATGGCATTTTCAATGTCGCTGGTGTCACTTATGGAGAATGTCCTGAACATATACAAAGCGGTGGTTGCGCTAACGGTGGTGGCATCGTCACCATCGCCATAACCCAAACCCCCCGGACCTGTTGACCAGCCTCCTGCTGAAAAACCCGGATCGGTCCACGTAACCGGAGGTTCGCTGGTTGGTACAAGGTATTTCCATGTGTCACCTTCGTTCACCGCGGTTTCATAGTGGTGAATGGTGTTTTTACGGTTTTTACCCGAAGCAAAAACCAGGTAATGTTCATTGGTTTGCAAAAAAACGGGAGGTAACTGGTATTTGTTCAGGTTACTCCCTTTGTCACTCAAAAAATAGGTTGATAAATCAACGGAATCGGGTCCGTTATAAAACAACTCAATAAAACCTGGCGAATCACCATCTTCATCATAAAGAACAGTATCGTTATTATTTGATACTTCATTTATAAAAAGCTGGGCGTGTGTAAGCCGGAACAGGAGGAAAAGCGCAAGGGTCAAAAAAGCCTTCATTATAAATTTAATGTGTAATAAATATAACCATAATGTTATTTGGTAAAACAAGATTTATATCAACGGGTTCAATGGCTTGACAGACCTTGTAAATGCATGATTAGTGGTGTGGAAAAATTGACTGACGTGGGTCTAAGGCCTTTTGAAAGGCTTTTATTTTTCGCAGCTTTCAAGTGGCCGATATTGCTGTTAATGGTTGTTTTTGAATGGTTTGACCTGCATTTTATTCTATAGTTTGCACGGCCTTCCTTTGCACAGATTCCCTATCTTTGATAAAACACAAAACCATGATCAAACCAATTGGCTTTATAGCCTTTTGCGCCTTACTGGTTGCCTGCGGTAAAAACGGTCCGAAAAAAGGGTCTCAATTAAAGGGACAGGACGCTGTTGAATACCTTGCAGGCCCCGAACTAAAGACCTGGAAACTTTCAGCAGGGCATGATTATTATGAGTATTTGCAGTTTGATACCAAAGGCGGATGCATGTACCAGTCGGGGCATCCTGTAAAATACGAGGTTGATGCCGACAGTCTGGTGGTTGTTGAAGGTTCTGAGAGTTTTTCCTATAAGCTTTTGTACGTTAGCGATAAATTATTTAAAATGACCATGTCGGGCAACAGTGATACGCTTGTGTATAAACTCATCAATAAAAAACTGGAGGAAGGCAAATACGTGGGCAAGAAAATTGACCCGCGTTGGATAAAAGGCAAACATGGCACCACGTGGAAGTTTGATGAGGGTGAAAAAATTTATTCGTTTATGAATGACGGTACCATTATTGATGCGGTGACGCTCAAGAAAATTGATAAGTGGAAAATAAAAGATTCCGTTTTCTTTTTTGGCGATACCAAACTGGAAATTTACCGCCTTTCACCCGTTTTTTTTGATTACAATTTGTATGGTATGACCATTAAGCTTAATTATGTGGGTGAGGCCAATCCCGATGGATCATCGTCACGTTTGCAAAATGTAGGCGAGGCCGAACCGGTACCGCTGGGAGGGAATTCCAATGTAGAGTAATGGTCAATTATCAATTGGCAATTTGAAGTCAAGCCGTGATCAACAAAGAGGATTAATAATTATTTGTCTCAACCTTAATTGATAATTTATAATTGATTTTTCGATAAATATTTAAAGATCCTGGAGAAATCGATCAACGAAACACCAATAAAAATCACAAAAGGTAAAACCGGTACCTTATATCTTACAAGGCTGCCAAAGTTAGCTGTTGCCAGTCCAATTATGGTACAAAGTATAAGTATAATAACAGTGCTGCACAAAATCATGTTCACCTGGTGCTTTTCCTGTTTTTGAAAAAACACTATGGCCAGAATAAACGATAGCATAATGACGAAAGACTCCAGGGCAGAAAGAAGCATAATGGGGTTACGCACGTCTAAAAAAGTCGGTTGAAACAAACCTGCATAAAATGCACGGGGCGCCATTTTCATTATATCAGTCCATGTTGGATCATAAGAGCCGATATAGTACGTACTGCCTGCTTTCATGAATTCACTCAGG
>DASPJQ010000793.1:0-2077 GCA_035628535.1 Flavobacteriales bacterium
TTGTCTATACAAATGACCATGCTTTTTTAAACGTAAAAGGAGTTCTCTCCATTTTAATTCAAAAAAAAGGCAGCCCCGTGGGAGCCGCCTGAAATTTTTTAGGTATAAAATCAGCTAACGAAAATTGTAATTGTGGTGGACTCTGATTGCCCTGAATTATTTGAAACGGTAAGCGTTATCCTTACATCGCCCGTTACAGTATACAATATAGAACCTTGGCCTACCGGAACTTCGCCTATACCGTTGTCAAAAACCGCCCGTGTAGCGTTAAACGTTTCATAGGTCAGGGTTACGCGGGTACCAGCGGGAACAGGTTGTGAAGGTCCTGATAATCTACAGGTTGGATCTTTTGTAACAAGCTTTTCAATCCCCGTTGCAACATTGCTGCCTCCCGGAGTGAAGTTCACATCATCGCCAACTTTGGGCGTGTAGCCGTCCTTGGTATGACCAGCTTTTACATTGTACACGAACTCTTCTTCCTGTCCGTTGATGTTCGCTTTGATTTTACCTGCATTTTCAGGCGGATTGGTTGAATTGACTTTTCCTACTGCCATAATGTTTGTTTGAGTTAGGTATTAATAATTATCTTTAACAGGGAATGAAAATAAAGCTTTTTATTCAATCTGCAAGTTTTTTTTTATCGGGTCTGTTCAGCATGGTATTGCTATGCTGCAACAGCCACAGTGCATTTGGGCAGGAAGATAAATACCTGGACAGCCTGAAAAAAGCGCTTGAACTGAATATGGATGTTAAGAAACAATTATCCACCTATTCAGAAATCACACAATACCTGCTTTCTTCCAACCCGGCTGAAGCCCGTTCATGGGCTTTAAAAGGCCTTAAACTGGCCAGGCGTTACAACAGAAAACAAGCCGAAGCCAATTTACGCAACGACCTGGGCAACTCCTATTATTATGAAGGTAATTTTGCCGATGCGCTTGATTATTATACACAGTGCCTTACCCTGAATAAAAAACTGGGTTCACGCAAAGATGAGGCAAGGTGTTACAGCAATATTGGGCTTGTTTACCTGGGTACTGGTAATTATACCAAAGCACAAGATTATTTCATCCAGTCGCTTAAAATACGGGAAGAGCTTAACGACCAGCCCGGCAAGGCTTATGTTTTATCAAACCTTGCCAGTTTGCAGCAAGGCATAGGCGATCATTTAAAAGCCATTGAATACCTTGAAGAGTGTTTGGAAATAAGGCGCGGCTTAAAAGACAAATATTATATTGCGGTTGCACTCAACAATCTGGGGAATTGTTATTTTGATCTTAAGAAAAAAACCGAAGCCCGAAAATATTACCTGCAGGCCATTGAATTGTACGAATCAATTGGTGACAAATGGGGCCTGGCTGACACGTATGGAAACATAGCCGTTGTAGAAAGTGAATCGGGAAATTATCCCGTAACAGAAAAATACTTTATTAAAGCGCTTGATATGAAAAAGAGCCTGGGCGACAACATTGGCATAGCCCAGGCCTGGCGTAACATAGGCGCTTTTTACAGCAAGACTAAAAAATTTACCAAAGCGTTTGACGCGCTCAATACTGCTGTTGATTTGTTCAGCGAAGCGGGCGCTCTGGACGAACTGGAAGAAACGTACCTGGTGATGGCCGATGTCTACCATGATTCGGGTAATGACCGCAAGGCTTTCGAATTCCAAAAGAAATATTCAGAATTGCGCGACACGATACTCAGCGAGGCCAGGACCCGGTCCATTACCGAAATGGCAACCAAATATGAAACAGAAAAAAAAGAAAAGGAAATAAAAATCCAGCAGCAGAACATTGAGTTAAAGAACAAAAAAATACAATTGCAAAATGCAACCATTGCCCGCGATTCGTATATCAAGTATTCGTTATTCGGTATTGCGCTTTTTGTGGTTTTGCTGGCCGGTATTTTATTTTACGCCTATTACAACAAACGAAAAAGCAACAAGATCATATCGGCACAGAAAAAAGAAGTGGAAGCCCAGCGCGATGAAACAGCCAAGCAAAAAATAATTGTAGAGGAAAAGAATAAAGAGATCCTGGATTCAATTGCATACGCCAGGCGGATCCAAAATATTCTG
>DASPJQ010000794.1:0-3460 GCA_035628535.1 Flavobacteriales bacterium
ACGCCTTTGTTAAAATTGACCTGCATACAGGCCGGTTTCACCAGATACGGGCCAGTTTTTCCGGAATAGGTTGCCCCCTTGTAAATGATTCAACATACGGGGCGAAAAAAGTTTCGCAAGAGAATTCAATAAAACTTGTAGCGTGCGAATTACGCATTAATCATCCAAAATCAAATTCAGGTTTGGAATTCAGTATTTAAGATGCCCCTGGGATGTTAGGCCGATTCCACCGTGTAAAAAAAATGCGATTGGTGTCCACATCTTTTTACTATGTATTAAAGCACTACCTGCAAAAAATATTCATTCACGTATTCTCCGTTCACTTTGTGCCATTCGGGTTTTTTACCGCAAACCGTAAAACCGCATTTTTCAAACAGGCGCAGGCTGGCAGGATTATTTTCCAAAACGTTGCAATACAAAATGCGCAAGTCAAGGTGTTTCTTGCAATATACTTTCATGGTATGAATGGCATCGGTGGCCAAACCGTGGTTTCGGTTTTGTTCATCGGCAATTAAAATGCCCAATCCCATGCGTTGGTGAAACGGCTCGTATTCAAAAAGGTCAATTATGCCTACGGGAATGTTGTTGAACTCAATAATGAGGCGAAGTTGCTTGTCACTATAAATATCCTGTACGCTTTCCAGGTATTTTTGAAGCGTGTTTTTTGAAAATGGTATATACGTATTGGTTACATGCCAAATGTTCACATTGTTTTCCCAGTTATAAAGCATGTCCAGATCGGCCGGTTCACAAGCCCTTAATCGTATTTTTTCACCTTGAATCATAAAAAAAAAACCGCCATAGCTACAGGCCAGGCGGTTATATAATACAATACTTACTTAAAATTACATTTCTGCAACCTCAATCATCTTGAAAGGAATGCTGATTATTGCCTGGTAATCTTCACCGGCCTCAAGCATGTCCTCATCATCTTCCTCATAGTACCAGTTAATGGTCATGTCAGTACCCTTAACCGTTTCAAGTTTTTTAAATACATCAAGTATGCATTTTGAAGATGACGTATTAAAATATTCAAGCTTGATGTTAACCTCGGTCTTAGGTTTTGGTCCCGAACCATAACTATCAATCCACTCCAGAAGAGGCTTATAAAATTCAATTGAATTTTCGGGAATTGAACGGCCACTAAGTTCAAGTGTTCCTGCCGCACCATCAAATTTAACGGTTGGTGTTTTTGGAGTTCCTTCAAGATTTATATTTTCCATACTTTTTATTGAGCTACTTTAACATTTAAACTAAAAAACGAGGTTGCGTCATCAACCTGCTGAAAGCTGTATTCAAGTTTTTGGCCTGACTTGCGGGCAATATCAATTATACCGAGCCCCCCACCTCCTTTTGCTGACATTTCACCGTTATTCAATACAACCTTGTAATATTCTTTAAGGGCTTCTTTGTCCATACCGTTTACAACATCAATACGATCGCGAAGCACCTTTACATTTTCGGCAACAATAAAGTTACCGGTAAGAATTGAATAGTGATCGTCATGCCTGCTTATCATGAATATTGCCGAGTTACCTCCGAGCGGATTGTCCATTGAAGGGGCCTCGTCAATATGGTGATAAAGGTTCTGAAGGCACTCCACCAGCACGTTGAAGACTTTTTTCTTTGTTTTTGGTTGCTCCTCGAGATTATCAAGTTTGCTTTCCATAATTTGCAAGATTGAAGTAAGCAATTCTGACGTTACACCACCCTTAAAGGACAGCATAATGTTATTACGTTCCATCTTGTTGTAAAAGTCAAAAATATCTATCATTGTGCGTATAAGCCCCACAAATATAAAATTAATTTGATTTGATATTAATCACCCCTTAATAAATCGGGGGCTATTGGTAATAACTGGAATTTCAATGCAAGGTTTTTATATAACTAACTGCTAACCAGTATCCCGAATATCCGAATCCGGAAATAACACCCGTGCATTTTGCGCCTGTAATACTGCTATGACGGTAAGCCTCGCGGGCATAAATATTGGAAATATGTACCTCTATAACGGGTATTTTGCTAACAGCAATAGCATCGGCAAGGGCCACCGAGGTATGGGAAAATCCCCCGGGATTAATTACGATTCCTGCTGTGTCTGCCGCATTTATAAAGCCTGATTCCTGTATTTTGTTTATAAGTTCGCCCTCAATGTTTGACTGGTAATGTTCGAATTCAATGTCAGGAAAATCAGCCTTGAGTTTCTTGCGAATACCGTCAAGCGATAAACTACCATAAATGGCAGGTTCCCGCTCACCAAGCAGGTTCAGGTTCGGGCCGTTGATAACTGCAATGCGCATTGTTCATACAAAGTTATACTTAAATTGAGACCCGAAACCATTCGATAGTGAATTTTGGATATATTGGAACAACATTTAGTGTATCACAACGTAAAATAACTTTTGTTTGAAGCACCGGGTACCCACTTCAAATGCTGACGGCCGCAACGTAATACAGCGGTATCGGCATCTCTGACAGAGTCTGATACTTGTCAGAGTCGTCAGACCTGATAAGTTTGCTTCGTCAGGACCCCAAAACCTTAAACGTTAAACCTCAAACCACCTTGGCCTGGCAAAATGAAATAAAACAATTCAGGGTTTACCTCCGGTTGGAAAAATCGCTTTCAAAAAACTCAATTGATGCATACACACGCGATGTGATTAAACTCGATTTTTTCCTGAATGCCGGAAAAAATAATTTAGGCGTGAGTTCAGTGGAAAAAACGCATATCGAAAATTTTATCAGGCAACTGGCGCAAATTGGAGTGGAACCTGCTTCACAGGCACGCATCATTTCAGGATTAAAGAACTTTTTTAATTACCTGCTGCTTGAAAACATGATACGCACTGATCCTACAGTGTTAATTGAGGCTCCAAAAACGAGCCGGAAATTACCCGATGTACTTTCGGTTGACGACATTTTGACCATGCTTGACAAAATTGATCTTTCAAAACCCGAAGGCGCACGCAATAAAACCATTATTGAAACAATGTATGCCTGTGGTTTACGCGTAAGCGAATTGGTGGACCTTAAAATTTCCAATATACATTTTACCGAAAATTTTGTAAGTGTTGTGGGCAAAGGCAACAAAGAAAGACTTGTTCCTGTCGGGAGGCAAAGCCTGAAACAACTGAAATCGTACCTGGAACATTACCGCAAACAGGCTGCCGTGAACAAAGGATCGGAAGATTTTTTATTCCTTAACAGGCGGGGCAAAAAACTCAGCCGCGTTATGATTTTTCACATTATCAAAAAAGCGGCCAGCGATGCTGGCGTAAAAAAAAACATAAGTCCGCATACACTCAGGCACAGCTTTGCAACGCATTTGATTGAAAACGGTGCCGACCTGAGGGCCGTACAGGAAATGCTGGGACATGAATCCATTACTACCACCGAAATTTATACCCACCTTGACCGGAAATTCCTTGCTCAAACCATTACAAAATACCATCCAAGGAAA
>DASPJQ010000795.1:0-7431 GCA_035628535.1 Flavobacteriales bacterium
CTGTTACCGGTAAGCTGGTAAAAACCATTAATGAGGACATTAATGCCACCGGTTACAGGGTAAACGGGTTGTATTGGGACGGCCGGGACGATTTTGGCGACAAACTGGCCCGCGGTACCTACATCTATCGGGTTAAAACCAAGGCAAATAGCTTTACAGCTGAAAAAATTGAACGGCTTGTAATCTTATATTAACCGGTTTACAATAAAAAATCATTACTTTCGTTTATACCAGGTAATTTTGGCTAAGACCTGTATATCACAATGAAAAAATATTCAATGCTAGCTCCCGGATTGTTGTTTGGTTCCATTGCTATGGCCCAATCACAAAACAATGGGGAAATCTTTCAGTTAAACACCATTACCACTGCCGTGCCTTTTTTATTAATCACCCCTGATTCTGAGGCTGGTGGAATGGGTGATGCCGGTTGCGCCACAGACCTTAACGGGGCTGCTGTACATTGGAACCCAGCTAAACTGGGTAATGTTAAAAACGACCTTGAGTTCAATATAAGCTATACTCCCTGGTTAAAGGCCCTTGTAAATGACATTAGTCTGGCCTATCTTTCAGGTTATAAGAAAATTGACAAAAACTCATCGTTGGGTTTTGGCATGCGTTATTTCTCACTGGGTCTCATCCAGTTTACTGACAATGTGGGGAGCAACATAGGCCAGTTTAAACCCAATGAGTTTGCCATTGATTTTGCTTATGGCCGCAAGCTGGGAAAATATTTTTCGGGTGGTATTGCGGGGCGTTACATCAATTCCAACCTTACCGGGGGCATCCCCGCACAGGGGCAAACCACCAAGCCGGGACGTACAGGTGCGGTAGATGTAGCCTGGTTGTATTCAAAAAATGATTTAAAGGTTGGGGATGGTGAAGGAACCTTCAGTGTAGGCATGAACATTTCAAACATTGGCGCCAAAATTTCCTATACCGCTTCAACCACAAAAGATTTTCTTCCAACCAATTTGCGATTGGGAACCGCTTTCCAGGCGCGCCCTGATCAATACAACAAATTTACAGTAGCTGTTGATTTCAACAAATTATTGGTGCCTTCGCCCCCGTTGTATGATCCTACCGATGCCACTACCATTGTTTCGGGCGTAGACCGTCAAACCATTGGTGTTGCTGCCGGTATTATCAGTTCATTTAGCGATGCCCCGGGGTATTTTGAATACGATGAAAGCGGAAGGGTTGTACGCGATGATAGCGGTGATCCTATTATTGTTAAGGGCAGCAAGTTTAAAGAAGAATTGCGCGAAATCAATATAGGGTCGGGAGTTGAGTGGTGGTATGCTAACCAGTTTGCCGTTCGCGGAGGTTATTTTCATGAGCATGTAACCAAAGGTGACCGCAAATATGTAACGTTCGGTTTGGGGTTAAAATACAAAGTGTTTGGTTTGGATATTTCGTACCTGCTTTCGGTAAAAAAGCAGAGCCCGTTGGCCAACACACTTCGCTTCACCATGCGTTTTATCTTCGAGAAATTGAAGAAATCGGAAACTCCATCACTTGAAGAAGGTTAAAGTAGGATTTGGCATTGACGTTCACCAACTGGCCAGCGGCCGTAATTGCATTTTAGGTGGCGTAAACATTCCCCATGATAAAGGTCCACTGGGTCATAGCGATGCTGACGTTTTGCTTCACGCTATTTGCGATGCCCTTCTCGGGGCGGCCGGGTTAAAAGATATTGGCACCTATTATCCTGACACCGACAAATCGTTTAAAAATATTGACAGCAAAATTTTATTGAAAGATTCTTTTTCACTGATCAAAGAACGCGGTTATGCGGTTAGCAATGTTGACTGCAGTGTAGTGGTTGAACAACCCAAATTAAAACCGCATATTGACACCATGCGGCAAAACATTGCACGCATACTTGAAATAGATACCGAAGATGTAAGTGTAAAGGCAACAACCAACGAGAAAATGGGATTTATAGGACGTGAAGAAGGCGTTGTGGCTTACGCAGTGGTTTTGTTGGTTAAATAGTTTATATCCGGTTCCAGGTTGTTTTTATAACTGTAAAAACGCGCAGAATTCATCTTAACAGCTTGTTCATCCACCATCTCAAAATGTCCAGATTCGTTGAGACAGAGGCTTCATTTATTCAATCATATTCCTGTTACAATAAGTCGCCTTTTCAAATTCTCTTATGTTCATGGATATTACCGGCACATCAGGAAACATGTGTTTAAGTTTTGCAATAATGTTTTTAGAGAGCTCGGCTTTTTGTTCGGTGGTGCGTCCTTCCATGATATTACCGAATACGTGAATGAAATCCGTTTGCACGCCATTGTTGTAATGGTATTGAAACGGACATATTCTTACTTTTATATCGCCAGGTTTGAAAAGACCGGTTTGCTCAGCCGTATCATGCACGGTTTTGAGTATGTTTTTAACCATATCCAATCCCGTTGAGCCGGTAGCTACACTGGTATATAAAATACTTTCAGAACAGTCAATGACAAAATGCGGCATACATGGTTTTAATCCCAAATATATAAATTTAAAAACGTTAAACCAGAACCCATCTCAAAATGCCTTTTAGTGTTAAACACAAAGGTCACAGAGCATTTTTTGAGATTTTTCAATGAAGGCAAAAACATACAAAGGAGAACGCAGAGGCTGGCAGTATTTTTTGAGGTGGCTTCTATTCAAAAGAAGCCTCAACGCGGTATTTGCAATCAGGTGCAGCCAATGCATTTAATTTCCGGAGTATATGATTAAAATAACGTTTACGCATTTCAGTCCCGCGCGCCATGAGCGCCCCGGTATCGTATAAATAACGGTTGTCATGCCAAAGCATGCTGTTCTCCAACACGCCCCCGTCATAACTGTCATACAAACCCAATACGTGACCAAACTCATGGGCAATGCCACGTTCATCTACAGCATAACATAAATTCATTTCCCGCATTACATGGCAACGCATGGATGCTTTTCTGACATCAACAATTTTATGGTAATTTGAATTACTTTCGGAACAGGTGATGAAAAGTGGAATTTTTTTACCGTAACAATCGCCTTTTTCACGAACAAAACTTACACCGGCACTGGTCCAGTAAGCATCAATGCCATTGAAAAATTTTTCTTTAAACCGTTTTTGTTGGGTATCTGACAAAGAATCGTCAAATTTGAACTTTACCCGCACATTAATATCAACCTTTTTACCATCAAACCTGAAATCAAAATTTCCCACGTACAGTTCGCCCAATTCGGTATCGGTTATCTCGTAATAACCATCTTTTTCAAGCATCGCCCTGCCCCTGGCGTCTATTGAATCACTTTCCTTTACAGGCATCTCTTCCGGAACCGGTGCACGTAATTCCTTTTGAGTACTTTCTGCCGTACTATTGAGGCATGATGATGCGAGGCCAGTGATGAAAACCAGGCAAAACAATACATATATGCGTACACAGCTCATGAACCCAAAACGGTACGCAAAACCACCCGTAAGGTTCGGGTGTTTAACAGAAATTCTGATTTTACTTACAATGATACCAGCCGTACATTGGTGACTGTTATTCTTTAACAAAATTGCCCCTGAAAAGTACTGCATCATTGGAACGCACCTGTAGCATATAAAGGCCTTTTGCTAATGTTGCTGTATTAAGGGCCGTTGAGCCAACCAGGGACCGCACAATTACAGGTTGTCCTATGTCATTCATAACCGTTAACGTTGCATTTTGTATTACGCCATTAAACGCCACAAACAAATGAGCATTTACCGGATTCGGATACATGCTTATGGAAATGTCATCAGGAGTTTCACCAATTGTGTTGGGATCCATCACCACAATGGTTGCATAAGCCGTATCGTTTACACAGGGACCATTTACAGCAATCATGGTTACGGTATAGACACCCGGAGCAGTGTATAAATTCCATGGGTTGGCACCCGTACTGGTTTGACCATCGCCAAAATCCCATGAATACCCATCGGCATTGACCGAGGTATTTGTAAACCCAACAAACGGGCCGGGCATATACGCAGTATCATTGGTCATGGTAAACCCGGCAACCGGTGTTTGATAAACCGTTACGGTAATGGTTTGGTAAGTGGTATCGGTCCCGCCAGGCCCGCTGGCCACAAGCATCACATCGTAATTTCCACTTGTTGTATAACACACTGTGGGATTTGCGAGTGTTGACGAAACAATATCGCCACCGGTAAAGGTCCAGTTGAAACTGGTGGCATCGCTGGTTGTATTGGTAAATTCAATACACTGTCCTTCGCATACAATGGTTTCCATGGCATAAAATCCTGCAACCGGTGGGCTGGTTGGAAGAATGATTGTAAACCCATCGCTGGTAACCGGTACGCTTTGCAATCCGGCAGCATTTTCGGCCTTCACCGAAAAATAGTAGGTTTGCCCAACGGTCAAACCCAAACCGGTTACTGTAACCGAATCGTACCAACCGTTATCGGTCCAATTCACCACATCGGTTGCCCCGGGTGAAGTTCCCAAAGCGTACCAGTAACGGGCAATGCCCGAATGAGCATCGGTTGAAGCGCTCCAGTGCGCTGTTGCATTGATGGATGAAGTCCCTGTATCAACATCGGCTGGTGTACCATCCATTACGGCAGAAACAGCTCCGGGAGCTGTGGTGTCAACGTTCATATCGGTATAAACCAATGATGACAGGTTTCCGGCAAAATCATTTACAAGGGTTTTTATCCTGCCCGCAGGTGTTGTGGGATCACTGTTCTGATACCGCAAATCGCCTGAAGGACCAACCAGCACGGTGGTTGCTGCAGCACGCGAACGGTAAACTTTTAAATTATTTACGGCCCAATTCGAGTTACCGCTGCGGAATGAAATATAATTACCACTGTTGTATGGCGAAGAGTCGGTCCATTCAACTGCCTTCACGTTATCAACATACACTTGCGTCAAGCCCGTTATACGATCATACATGACCTTGAAGTCATACCATTGACCTGCATTGAAATTGTATGGAGTTGTGCTTTGAAGCGAAAACACATCGCTGGTTACCTTATAAATTTCAATCTTATCATCGTCAAGCCTGAACCAAACAAAATAGGAATTGCCCCGGTTGGTCAATGCGGGGTTATCGCAAAAATAATGGAACCCGGCCCTGCGATTGGTGCCGGTGCCGTCAATTTTACCCGCCCAGTTATACAGGTACCTGTTGGACAAACCATGGTTCAGGTATGCGTAAATATTGGTATTGTTAAGCGATACGTCACTTTGCGTGAGTGCGCTTGACGTTATATTCCATGTGCCGGTAACCGTGGTCCAGTCAGGATGGATGGTGGCCATGTCAAAATTATCGCTGTAAAAGCCGCGCGAGGCATTGGCACGCCAATCGGTACCATTGTAATCAATGACCTGGTAAAATGATTTTTCAAGGCCCGAACCACCCGTTTCATCGGCATCGGTATAGGACGCGGTAAAATCGGCCGAGACCCAGGTTGAAGCAACATTGATGCTGGTTGTTGGTGCTGTTACATCGGTCGCTGGGGGCGGAATTGTTCCTGTCGTATAACTGGCAGTCCAACCGGGATTGGTTGTGCTGCAATCGCTCCGGAACTCAACCAACATGCTTCCACCGGTTGATGTAACAGTACCCGGTGAAGTTGTTCCCGTCCAACTGCCCATTAAGGGAGCAGAAGTTGAATTTCCATCGTAAATAAAAATATAGTCCCAATTCAATTCGAGATCAAAGGCCGTAAAGGTCAATGAAACGCTGGTTGCACCTGCAGGTTGAATTAAATATAGTTTGCGTTCATCATCGGTATAATCGGCCGAAGGGCCTCCCGAATCATAAAACGTGCCTGTTGTTGCCGTGTATGTAGTGGGTGTTGTGCTATTATTTACCAGGTTGTAATAATAGGGCCAGTTCCAATAAATACCGGGGTCGGTATGCGTTTGATACGGATAATGTTGATGACCTTTAATTTTTGTACAACTGCCTAACGTAACGGTTGTGGAAGATGAAGCGCCAAAATATGTTCTTAATGGATTAATGCCATAGCCGCTTGTACAAATATCTTTTGTTATTCCTGCTGATGCAGTATACAAAGCAGTGGTATACCAACTCGGATCGGTCACATAACCTTCATGTTCATACCCGATGGTATAAGGATTTTCACTTCCAACATGCCAGGCTTTAATGGTCTCGTCAACCATTTGTGTTACCTGCCCATCGGCACTGCGCACAACGTAATGATACGAAACATTGGCGTCACAATTTTTGGCCCATGAAATTGCACCGGCATAGGTTCCCTGAATGGTATGAATGGTAATGGCTGAAACGGGAGTGCCTGCACGCGAACTGTAGTTGCAGGACGGTGCAGGATCCCAAATAGCAGGACCATATTGGGTAGAACGCAATTTCAATGCTGAAGGGTAATATACATCCCCGGCTTTAATGCCATCGGTTTCAAATTTTACTTTTTTGGCAGAAAGCACTGCAAGTTTTTCAGCCCCAAAAACCTGAAGCAGGTCAATATTATATACTGGAAAATTATACTTGCCTGCCATTTGCGGATCATTGAGAAATGTAAAAATTGAATACAACTGGCAATCCATGGCGTAACTGTTTACATAACCTGTATCAGGAATTTCGGAAAGGCGCCTGAGTACACTGGCAACTTCTTTCCAATCGGTGCCGGATGAATTGTACCTCTGGGTTGATTCTTCAACCTGAAACTTATGAAAAGCCTTTGCCCAGGCGTATACGTTTATATACGGATCATTGAGAATGTCTTTTTCATTGATTCCCGAAACCGTTGCAACTGTTTTTAAATTTTCGCGAAAGTATGCTTTACCATTTAACGTTAATCCCATAAGGCCGTATGCACGTGGTATACCGGTACAGCTTTCGGGTTCTGATACAGTAAGATGTTTCATGTGTGTTTGGTTCCATGAAACGGCTTCCAATATTCCGCGTGGGATATCGGGCACTTTTTCATATACGGCATTAAAAGGCATTTGTGCATTGAGTCCCGAACGGGATAATAAAGCAACAGCAAGAAAAAGTTTTTTCATTGGAACGATTTGGGCAAATTTAACCCAGAAATAATCATTAACAAAATTTGATTTTTAACCTTTTCGTTAAGCTTTTTACTTTCTTAAAAGAAATTTACCACATTGGGAATTTAAGGCCTGGCATTCCTCTGCTACTTTCACCTTTTAGTAACGCGCATACACATGTGGTATAACGTTTGGTGCGTGGCAAGTCATGAGACCAAAAAGAATAATACCCAGGCAAACCGAAGGTAATTATTCAGGAGCCGAATCAACGGTAAAAGCCACTAACATTGCCGAGGCTATGCGTTTGTTTTCACTTGCTAAAAAACGCCTGCTGGATATTAATAACTGGGACAAATACAGCGGCCATGCTGCCACAGCTTTTTTACATCTTGATGCGAAAGGCAGGCGTGTAACGCGCAAACCT
>DASPJQ010000796.1:0-1610 GCA_035628535.1 Flavobacteriales bacterium
AAGATAAAGGAAATGTTTACCGTGACATTGCAGACCCTTTCCTGGCTGAATTTAAAATGCAGATGTATGAAGAAACGGAAAATTTTTATGAGACCAAAGTCCACAAAAAAGTGGTTGGCAACATGAAAAAAATCTTAAAAATTGAGCCTCAAAATGCAGGCGCTATGCTTTTAAAAGGGCTGTCGGAATACGGTGTATTAAACAAATCGGAAGGAAAAAAGAACGTTGCCGATGCCGTAAATTTAATTAAAGCCATTAAATCCATTGATGATTATTCAAAAGCGGATCAGGAATTGCTTGAATATGCATTGATGGCATATACCAATTTCCTGGTTGAACAAAAAGATTTTAGCGGGGCCAAAAGCGCCATTACGCTGGGTTACCCGTGGTTCAAAGGCGATGAGCACAAGGAATATGAGGCACTGTACAATAAAGTAGTTAACGGTTAATTGTTATTTTGTTATTGTATTATAATACGGCCCTGATTAAAATGTCACGGCTAGTTGATAAATAAATAATTTATGGTACCGAGTCCCGGCTTTTAACCGGGATTTTTCATTTTCAGACAACTCGTCTAAGAGCAACAGCCGTTTAGCGTTGATTTTTTAATGCTTATACAAAAGCAGTACGCGCTTAACCATTCCTTATTATATTCACAACTTCAAAAAGCAAGATGAACATGAAAAGATTATTGGTCTTCCCTTTAATGGTTGCAGGCATGTTGCATGCGCAGGAACGCATGACCGCTGAAACGTTATGGAAAATCGGACGCGTGAGCGGGTCGCAGCTTTCACCTGACGGAAAATGGATATTGTACGGAATCACAAATTATAATCTTGATTTGAATAAAGGCAACCGCGATCTTTTTGTAATTCCCGTTACAGGAGGCGCACCCAAAAAAATAACTTCGTTCAAGGGCAGTGAATTCAACGAATGCTGGAAACCGGGCACCACAACCGTTGGTTTTTTAAGTGCCGAAGGAGGCAGCGTTCAGCTTTGGGAAGTTAACCCTGATGGCACTAGCGCAAAAACAGTTACTTCGGTTGACGGTGGTATTAACAGCTTTTTATACAATGCCAAAGGCGATGCCATTGTATATACCCAGGATGTAAAACTTGACAAAAACGTAACCGAAAAAAATGCCGACCTGCCAAAAGCACAGGCTTTTGCTACCGATGATTTGATGTACAGGCACTGGGACACCTGGCACGATAACGCCTACAGCCATGTATTTTATATGCCGCTTACCGGCACTGCAACTGATTTGCTGGCTGACGAACGTTTTGACTCGCCCCTTGCT
This sequence comes from Flavobacteriales bacterium, assembly GCA_035628535.1. Taxonomy (GTDB): domain Bacteria; phylum Bacteroidota; class Bacteroidia; order Flavobacteriales_D; family UBA2798; genus DASPJQ01. The sequence continues at coordinate 1,301 of DASPJQ010000796.1, forward strand.
CCTTTTGGCGGCATTGAACAAATAACCATCAGCCCCGTTGGAAAAACAATTGTTTATACCTGCAAGAAAAAATCGGGGTACGAGGCCGCAAAAAGCACCAATTCCGAATTATATGCCTATAACCTTGATACCAAAAAAACCATCAACCTGACCGAAGGCATGATGGGGTATGACATCAACCCGGCCTACAGCAGTGATGGAAAATGGCTGGCCTTTTTAAGCATGAAACATGACGGGTTTGAAGCCGATAAAAACGACATCATTTTAATGGAAGTTGCAACTGGTAAAAAACAAAACCTGACCGGGAGTG
>DASPJQ010000797.1:0-17377 GCA_035628535.1 Flavobacteriales bacterium
TTCATCATTGTTGCACACGGCACTGAATACATGAGCGCAATGGTTCCTGCGGTGAGTGGACATGAAAAAGAAGTTCCCGTTGTAGAGCCATACGTACTTGAACCTGATCCGGAGGTAGTATACACACTTATACCCGGTGCACCAAAATCAATGGTGGTCAAACCGTACCCTCCCGCCTGGTTATCGGTATTGCCGGTTCGCGTAACCGACACCATGTATGGACTTGAACAAGCGGTAGGCATATCGCCATTCACATCCACATCAATACTAAGGTTGGTTGTAGCCCCAACATTTAAAATTCCATAAGCGCCTAACGTATCATAATAATTACACCATAACGGATAATCGGCCGGGTCGGCATAATCAATGCCCCATGATGCACTGGTCGCTACCACAAATGCACCCTGTGCACCGTTGCTTTGGTTATAGCGTTTGCGCATGGTTAAGGGATAATCATAGGCTTCAATTACACCAGCCTCATCAACACCAAATCCTGAAACAAGCATTACTTTCACGTTCCAGTTTATGCCGGTTACGCCAATGGTGTTGTTACCGCGTGCGCCCATCATCCCGAAACATTGTGTTCCGTGCGAACCCGTTGAATGATTGTCATCACCCGCACCAACGTTCCATCCATCTACATCATCAATATAACCGTTGCCGTCATCATCCATGCCATTGCCTGGTGTTTCGGCATAATTTTTCCAGAAATTTGGTTTAAGATCGGTATGGTTGTAAAAAGCGCCACCGCCTTCAACCAGGGCTACTACAATCGTATCGCCACAGGTGGTGAGTCCACCGGTTGTAATGTCCCAGGCTTCATCGCTGTCAATGTCTGCATCAACTGTACCGCCCGAAGCACCCGTGTTTTTATGGTGCCACTGGCTGCCAAAACTGGCATCGTTGGGCACAGTAAGGCGTTCCTGTATGTAATGATTGTTTTGCGCAAGGCGCACAGCCGGCATGGCAAGCATTTTTTGCAAAACCTGTTCATTGGATATAACCAAATGGTCAAAACCAAGGCGCCAATAACGCATGTGTTTTGACATGCATTTTATTGCGTGCATTTTTACCTGGGCGGGAAATTGTGCGGTTACATTTTCAATTGAATACCCTTTTCCCAATTGAATGAGTACTTCTCCTTGAACATACGGGGTTTCTTTATGGCTAAACTGTGCTGATGCATGTGAAAGATAAAAAAACAGCAGGGCAATGAATGCGGGTAGTTTTTTATGCATAGGTTCCGGGTCTTAGAATTAATATAAGGTGAATATACAAAAATTAAGCGAGGTGTCAACCAGGTTTTGATGAATCCTAAATAAATAATTTTAAAGCACTTACATTTGCGTATAGGTAAAAGGTACGCGCTCAGCCGAGGCCATTTGGTAAATAAGCACCACAGCAATCACAACAATAAGCGCCTGCACCACAACCGGAAGGTTTACAAAGGCATTGGTATACATTTCCTTTGTGCGTACAGGCAGCCAGTGAATGATGAATGCAATGGCCAGCAAAATAAATACGCTTGCGTAAGCGGTAATACTTAACCAGGCGTTGTCATACGCACCGTTTCCGAAAATTTGTTCAATAACCTGGTGCGATTTGGTGGGGTCCTGCACCACGAAAAATATTCGCGTGAAGGTGATAAAATTAAATGTGATAAACACTTTCCAGAAATGCACCAGGAAAAAATTGCTTTTTTCATACGGGCTTACACGTTTCCAATGCTTATAAATAACCAATGCTATACCGTTCAAAGCTCCCCATTTCAAAAAATTCATGGTTGGGCCGTGCCATAAACCACCAATAATCATAGTGATTAAAAGATTGATATCAGTTGTCACAAAATTTTTGAACCTCGGGAAATAGTATGCCAGGCACCAGCAAACAGCGGCAACCATCAGGAATACCCACAACAACGCATACATTTTTGTGAATGCCACTATAAAAAACAATATCACACCAATAAGAATATACGAGCCAATGGTTCCCTTTTTATTGCCCCCAAGTGGTATGTACAAATAATCGCGCAACCAACTGCTCAGGCTCATGTGCCATCGTTTCCAGAAATCGGCCACACTGGTGGCTTTGTAGGGCGAGTTAAAGTTTTGATGCAGCCTGAAACCCATAAGCATTCCCAAACCAATAGCAATATCGGTATACCCGCTAAAGTCGGCATATATAAACATGCTGTAGGCCCACATGGCTGTCAAGCATTCAAACCCGGTATGCTGTGCAGGCTCCGGCAGGATTTGATTCAGGAAAGCAATCTGGATAAAATCAGCCACTACAATTTTTTTAATTAGCCCTTTCATGATCATGAACACAGCCCATGAAAACTCTTTTTTGGTCACATCGTAAGGTCTGTATATTTGCGGAATAAAATCAATAGCCCGCACAATAGGCCCCATCAGCAACTGCGGAAAAAACGAAACGAAAAAAGCGAAATCAATGAAATGCTTGACCGGTTTTAACTGCCCCCTGTAAATGTCAACTGCATAGCTGATACTTTGAAATGTATAGAATGATATACCCACCGGTACAAGCAATTCCTTGATACCAACCACGTGGCCCTCAAACAAACTCAACTGTAATTCGGCAAAAATATTGGTAAACTCAAAATTGGCACCAGTCATGTGGTTAACGGTGTCAACAAAGAATTTTCCATACTTGAAATAACTCAATAACGCCAGGTTGGAAGTGACCGAAACAACCAATAAGGTGAGCTTTGCTTTTTTGCTTTGCGCACTGTGTATGGCCCGGCCCATGAAAAAATCAAATACAGCAGTGTACAGAAGCAAAACAAAGAAAAGACCGCTGATTTTATAAAAAAAGAAAATACTTACAAAAAACAGGTATGGGTTACGCAAACGGTGTTTGTCATAAATAAAGGCGTAAACGGTATATATGCAGGCGAAAAAAAGCCAGAAATACATTTCATTGAAAACAAGCGGGAAAGGGTATTGTGAGAATATATCCCAGAAGCGTGTCCAGGAAATGCTTTCCAAAAATTCCATCAATGATCGGTGATTTTTACTAAACGGTTAAATTCGTACTCGTCAAGGTATTTCAAAAACGCTTCGTAAAACAAATCTCCTTTAATCAGGTATCCTTCACGCGAAAAATGAATGCGTAATTTATCCATCATTTCATCCTTGTACCATTTTTGCGAGGAACCAAACCCTCCCATAATATTAAACCAGTCCCACACACCGGCATCGTATTTTTTTGCCAGGTTAAAAATAGCATCACGCATAACGGGTACGTTTTTATTGGGGGCCTTGCGCATATAGTAAGCATCATTGGGCACGGTAAACAATAAGGCTACATTCGGATTCAGCGCAAGCACTTTATCAACCATTTTTGAATACTTACGTTCAAAGTCTTCCACATTAAACTCATCGACATTTGCCTCATTTGTTCCTATTGAGATAATAAACATGTCAGGTTTTGACTGGGCCAGGTGTTGCGTAAACAGCTGGCACCGGTCATACGCGGTAAAACCGGCCCCGTTTACACCAATGGTGGTGTATACAAAACCAGGTTCATTGATGAGTAACTCAGCCCCGTAAAACCTGAACTCATTGTTTTCATTCAGTACTTTTATAAAACGCAACGGAATGGTATCAGTGGGTTTATTCAGTAAAAACTCGGTATATCCGCCTTTTTCATCCACGCGTGAACTGGCTACATTTTTTGCATCCATCCACTCAACCTTATATGTTTTTACACTGGTATTGTGATAAACCCGTATTTTATTGCTGAAATAACGCTGGTCAGACTTACGAAAATAAAATTTCATGGAAGAAACCGAATCGGTTGTTACGGCCGCAATGCCCATAAGCCCCAATTCGCTTGTATCTTTACGGTTCGTGTTGGTAATGCCTTTCCACTCACCTTCTGCATCTACTTTGTAATGACTTGGCCCATTGGTTTCAACGGCTGTATACGGAAAAATCCAACCGCGTGAGCCTTGCAATCCCGGCCCGAACTCCTGCACATGTTTCCTGAACTGGTTTGTATACATGTCGGCCTGTATGTGTGATCCTCCAATGTGATATACAAAAATATCTTTACCATCGTAATTTACAAGGCTATCAAAGCGGGTATAGAAGCGTTCAAAATTTTTACTCTCTTTATTTGGAAACGCAAACCGGTTAAGACCGAAGTGGATATAATTGTATTTGCGGACAATGGCCGTGTCAAGGACCCCAAGCACACTGTCATTCAAAGGAGCATCATCAGCCTGTGAACATGCCTGAGTGGCAAACATGAGCATTAAAATGGAGTAAAAATATTTGTTCAGTTGTTTGTTCACAGTTCTTCCTTCTTCTTCTTTTTTAAATACTTGTTATATTCAAATATAAATGCTTCATAAAACATTTCAGCCACAAATTTTGCACCACCGGGGGTGAAATGTGTATAATCGGGGCCTGCCAGGTTTTTTTCAACCCACGTTGGCATACTGTTTTTACCACCCATAGCCATATAAATGTCCCAATAACCTGCACCGGCCCGGTAAGCCGCTTGCTTAAGGTAGGAGATAAACGCAGGAAGAAGGGGATAGGTTTGCCATTCTCCGTCAATTTTCTTGCTCATATCGCTGGGGCCAATCACAATTATGGCGCAACCCGGCCTTAACCGCTTCAAACCCTTTAGCTGGCTTTCAAAATAATTGGCCTGCGCTTTTGCCATAACACTGTCTTTTAACCCAACCGCTGCATTTCCTCCAAACTGCATGATAAATAATTCCGGGTTCAGTTCATCGTAAAATTTTCGTAAATGACTCATATCACCAGTGGTCACGAACGTTCCGGATGAACCACGCATGGCAACATTATCAACCCCTATGCCATAAGCCCCATCAAGCACAAAACAATAAAAATCGGGGCTGTTCTTTCCCTTAAAAACGTATTTAAGATTTTCAGGCGTATCGGTAAACGTCAGCTCAAGAGCATGTGTACCACCATCATACTTCAAGGTATCGGTATGTATAAGCTCATCGTTGTTATACACATTTACAGAAACCGGTACGCGGCAATTGCCATAATAAATTTTTACACGGTTAAATGTTTGGGCCGTTCCATAGGCCGATTTTGATTTGCCAATGGTTACACTGGCCTCTACCTCTGTGTTTTTAAGGTACGAACTATCGTTTACCACGGGAGTAAAACGGGCAAAGCTGTTCATGGCCCCATACCTGCGATGTTTGACCTCTTTAACATAACCTGGAAAAGTTGTATACCTTTTCCAATTGCCGGTCATGGTTTCTTTATATGAATTGGTTGGGTATTGCAAATAAAAAGGAATCATTCCCGGGCCGAAACCGCCAAACTTTGATTGGATCCTGCTGCGCAAATAACCGGTTATGCGGTCGCCTTCAATTTGCGAATCACCGTAATGGATAATACGGATGCTTTGTTTATTGGCTGCTGCCGATGCCAGTTTGGCAAAAAAATCGTCCAGAACATCTTCCTGGTCCTTGCCAAAACTTATTTTGATTAACCCTTCTTCATCAACAGCCTCGGCTGAGGTGTCGGCCCCTATACCTGAACCGTCAAGGTTTGCATTTTTATGTTTTTTGCCAAGGGCTTTTTTTTCAGCCTTGGCCATTTTTTTATTGAGTTTGTCAAGATTGGTGATTTTATTGGCTTTCTGGTTGCTTTCAACCGGGCGGTAGGCCATGAATTTTTGCAGCGTGGGGAAATTAAGCGTGTATCCAAAAACGTTAAAGCCATTAGTAGGTACAATGCAGGCCAATACAAGCAATATGCCCAGTGTACTGAATAAAAATAAAAGAATGCGTTTGGGGTCCATGTGACTCAAAACAAAATTACGATTAATGGCAAAATGGCCCCTAACGCATAATAAATGTTGTTGACAAAAATAAGGTCTATCTTGTTCATTACGCGACACAAATTTGAATAAGTTTATACGTTTAAAAATGGACCAGTTTGCCCATACCACCCCACTTGCCGAAAGGGTTCGTCCTAAAACACTTGACGATTTTATTGGCCAGGAACACATTGTTGGACCAGGCAAACCGCTTCGGGTCATGCTTGAAGCAGGAACCGTCCCTTCTATGATTTTTTGGGGACCTCCGGGCGTAGGTAAAACTACCCTTGCAGGCATCATTGCCAAAAACACCAACCGCCCGTTTTATGAACTCAGTGCCGTACAGGCAGGTGTTAAAGATGTACGCGAAGTGATTGAACGGGTAAAAAACCAGGGAATGTTTGGCGGCAATAACGCCATACTTTTTATTGACGAAATCCACCGTTTTAACAAATCACAGCAAGACAGTTTACTGGCAGCGGTTGAAAAAGGAATACTCACCCTCATTGGCGCCACAACCGAAAATCCTTCGTTCGAAGTAAACAGTGCCTTGCTTTCACGATGCCAGGTTTATGTTATGCAGCACCTAACCAAGCAGGATTTGCTGCGTTTGTGCACAACCGCTTTGGAAAAGGATGAATACCTGAGCGGGAAAAAAATAACCATACAAGAACACGATGCCTTATTGCGGTTTTCGGGTGGTGACGGACGCAAACTGCTGAACCTGCTTGAAATGGCGGTAAATTCGGCCCAAAGCCAAACAGTGACTATCACCAATAAACTGGTTGAAAATGCCATTAGCGCACAGCCCGTTCAGTATGATAAAACGGGTGAATGGCATTATGATATTATTTCTGCTTTTATAAAATCCATTCGCGGGAGTGATCCCAATGGTGCTGTTTATTGGATGGCCCGTATGCTGGCCGGGGGCGAAGACCCTAAATTTATTGCGCGAAGGATGGTTATCCTGGCATCAGAAGACATTGGCAACGCCAACCCCACAGCTTTAATTATGGCCACCAACTGTTTTACGGCCATTACCCAAATAGGTATGCCCGAAGGACGTATTGTATTGTCACAATGTGCAGTTTACCTGGCTTCATCACCCAAAAGCAATGCTTCCTATATGGCCATTAACGATGCTATGGACCTTGTTGAGAAAACCGGAAATTTAACGGTGCCCCTGCATTTACGCAACGCGCCAACCAAACTCATGAAGGAATTGAATTACGGGGCCAACTATAGCTATTCGCACGAAGGAAAAAATAATTTTATTGAACAGGAATATTTACCCGATGAAATCAAAAACACAAAATTGTATGACCCGGGCAAAAATGCGCGCGAAGAAGAATTACGGAGGTTTCTGAAAGACCGGTGGAAGGAAAAATATGACTATTAATTTTTGTATGAAAAAGAGGGTTTCGATCTTATTTTTAATTCAATTGCATTTCTTTTCCGGTTTTCTTTTTTCACAGCACAACGAAACAACCCTTCGCAAAAAAATTCTGGAAAGGAAACAGGATACCGCTACTGCAAATGCCTGCTATACGTTAGGCATGATGGCCTTAAACCGTGAAAGCCATGATAGCGCCCTGGCCTGGTTTAAAAAAGGCTCGGAATTATCGTTTAAAATAAATTATAAAAAAGGCAGGCTTAAAAACCTTTACCAGGTAGGCCGTTATTATTATAACACGGCTGATTATGCACGGTCAATTGAATATGTTTTCCGATCCCTTAAAATTGCCAAAGAAATCAAAGACACGTTGCTTGTTGCCGAGTGCTATAAAACAATTGCCAGTATTTATGACGGTCAGTCCAACTTTGCAAAAGCGCTTGAATACAATTTAAATGCACTTAAGCTGTATGAATCCATTCATTTTAATGAAGGTATAAGTGCCTGTTACAATAACATGGGCGTTGTTTACAATGCCCTGGGCAACCATAAAAAAGCGCTGGGAAATTTTTCAAAAGCTGCAAAAATTGACAAGTCCAGGAATGACAAGGCTGGTTTAAGCAGGATTTATACCAATATTGGGACTACCTATTACTATGTTGGAAATTTTGATACCGCGTTGGTATACCTCCAAAAATCATTAACAATGGCAGAAGAATTGGGTGACCATAAGGGAATGAGCAGTTGTTATACAAACATTGGGAGTATTTATGGCAACCGCAGTAACTATAAAAAAGCGCTTGAATATTTTACGGAATCACTGAAAATTGATGAAATGCTGGGCGATAAGCTCGGCATGAGCAAAGATTATATTAACATTGGACTTGCTTACATGAATTTAAAAAATTTCCCGAAATCGAAGGAATATATGATGAAAGCAAAAGAGCTTAAGTTTATGATTGGCGATGTAAGGGGGCAAAGCCTTGTGTTTAAAGCGCTTTCTGAAATGTATGCCGATTGGGGAAATTTCCGCGAAGCCTACAGGAACTTTATACGGTATACTACACTTAATGACAGTGTGTTCAGTGCTGATAATACGGAGCAGATAAACCAACTCAAAACTGCTTCGGAAGTAGAAAAAAAAGAGACCCAGATGAGGCATGAACAGGAAAAAAAAGAGGCCGTTTTCAAATCGGAACAAGCCAAAAAAGAACTGGAGCTTCGGAACGAAAAACTGGTGAGAAATATGCTGGCGGTTGGAGCCCTGGGACTGGCAGCGCTTATTTTTATTATTTTCAGAAACCTGCGTCAGACCAAAAAAGCAAACAATATTATTGCCAGGCAAAAAAAAGAGGTTGAGGAAAAAAACCACCTGGTTGAAGAAAAACAAAAAGAAATACTTGATTCTATCAATTATGCCAAACGCCTGCAGGATGCCATTCTTCCTCCACAAAAATTTGCGGATGAACTCTTACCCAAAAACTTTATTTATTACAAACCAAAGGACATTGTTGCGGGCGATTTTTATTTCCTGGAAAAAAAAGACGATTGCATAATTCTTGCTGCTGCCGACAGTACCGGGCATGGAGTACCAGGCGCTATGGTTAGCGTAGTTTGTAGCAATGCCCTTGGCAGGAGTGTGAAAGAGTTCGGGCTTACCGATCCGGGAAAAATCCTTGAAAAAACCAGGGAACTGGTAATTGAAACGTTTGAAAAAAGCACCAGTGAAGTGCTGGACGGCATGGACATTTCAATTATGAGCATTCACCTGAAGGCAAACAAAATACAATGGAGCGGTGCCAACAATCCTTTGTGGATTGTGCCTCCGGGGGCGACAGAAGTCATTGAATTTCGTCCTGACAAACAGCCCATAGGAAAAACAAGCATGGAAAAACCGTTCACCACACATGAATATGCATATATTTCGGGTACCAATTTTTACCTGTTTACTGATGGATTTCCCGACCAATTCGGGGGGCCTGAAGGCAAAAAATTCAAACACAGGCAGCTTAAGGAAGTACTGGTTAAGCTTGCCCCAAACCAGGTAAACATGCAGCTTGCAGAGCTGGACAAGGTTTTTAATCAATGGAAAGGGGAACTGGATCAGATTGATGATGTTTGTATCATTGGCATTCGGCTTTGAACTGATTTTTATCAGCTTTATTCAAGCGTTTATCAACACTAATTGCATTTAATTACGGCTATCACCTTTTTTTAAGGCATTGTTAATATTAAACGGCCATTTTTTCACTTACCTTTAGCCAACCTTTACTCGACTTTAACCGTCTTTTTTGCCTAAATGGGAGCTATTTGGACCAGACTTACTTCACCTAACTTTTCAATTTGCCTTCGCATACTCTTTGTTTTTACAGCGTTGTCAGGCATTTCCAAAAATTTGCAGGCCCAATGCGCTAGCTTAAACCCTTCTTTTACCACGTCAACCACCAGTATTTGTGGTCCGGGGGCCTCAGTCATTTCGTTTGTCAATACCAGTACCGGTGCCAATGCGGCCACTGCTGATTATGACTGGTACCTGAACGGTGTTTTATTTGACAACACATCGGGACTTGGCGCGCCTTCCACTTCTACCATATCCGCAGTGGGAACCTATACCTATATGCTGGTTGGCACCACCACAGTGGGCGCACCATGCGATGACACGGCCTTTGTTACAGTAACCATTTTACCATTGCCCAATGCATCGTTTACCTTTACACCCAATAATGCCTGTGCCGGCACCAATGTTGCATTTACAAATACCTCAACAGGCACTGTTGCAGGAACAACCTATTCCTGGAATTTTGGTGACGGCTCACCCGTTTCAACTGCAACTAACCCTTCACACGCTTACGCAGCAGGCGGAACATATAACGTTACGTTAACCATGACCAATGCAGCCGGCTGTACTGATGTGTTTATGCTACCTGTTACCGCGCTTGACATTCCAGCCGTTGGAATTTCAGGTGATGACGGTGATGGGAATACGACCTATTGTTTATTGCCGGGTGATCCAACCACGTCAGAAACTGTTGTATTCACCAATACCACAACAGGCGGAGTAAGTTATTTGTGGGATTTTGGCGATGGCACCACTTCAACTGCCTTCAGTCCTTCGCATACTTATACCGCTTTTGGCACTTATACCGTAACCATGACAGCTACCGGAGCCAACGGTTGTACAGCCACTGCAACACTTACCGTTGTTTTTGAAAAATACGTTGCAGCTTCCTTGACCCTTTCCATTCTTGAGTACAGTGGTTGTGTACCGCATACACTCACAACACTCACCAACCTTTCGGTAAATGCAAATACCTATACCTGGAACTTTGGTGACGGAACGCCTGCTGTAACCACTACCAGTCCAATTCCACCCGCACACACCTATACAACAGGCGGCACTTATACCATTACACTTACAGCTTCCAATAGCTGCAACAGTGCAACAGCAACCATTAGCCCGATTATCATTATTGACGGACCCACTGCCGGATTCACACCAAGTACCACACTTGGATGCGCGCCACAAAACGTTTCGTTTGTCAATACCTCAACAGGAACAGTTCCGGCAAACAATTATCAATGGGACATGGGCAATGGTAATACGTACACCAATGTAACGACCCCTCCGGTGCAAAACTATCCAGCCCAGGGCACCTACACCGTAACGCTTATTGCCGGAAATGCCTGCGGCAATGACACTGTTACCGTAAACATCGTGATCGACTCCATTCCCGTTGCCGATATTACTTCAAACCCCCTGATTGGTTGTTCGCCATTAACGGTTTCAACCGTAAACAATTCATACGGCAACAGCATTACCTATCAATGGTTTGTTGACGGTGTTTTCACGTCAACTGCTGCGAATTTACCGAACCAAACCTTTACTGCTCCACCCGGAAATACCGCTGTTACACACACCATTTCGTTGACAGTAAACAATCACTGCGGTAGCGATACTGATGCCGAAACAATAACGGTGCATCCTGCAGTTGTAGCCCAGTTCAACATTACCAGCGATACCATTTGCGAGGGTGGCAGCGTAACGTTTACCGATGCTTCGTTTGGAGATATGCTAACCTACAATTGGGATTTTGGCGAAGGCACCACTTCAACGCTTGCCGGCCCGCATACCATTACATATAACATACCGGGCACTTACGTAGTTACGCTTGATGTAAACGGTTTCTGTGGCCCATCAACCGTTACACAAACAATTACTGTATTACCTTACCCTGTTGCCGCATTTACCCCTTTACCCGACAGCGGTTGTGCTCCGTTAACAGTGAACTTTACCAATACGTCAACCGTTGGCGCCACCTCATACACGTGGACATTTGGCGCTGGGTCGGCACCGGTCACCTCTGCACTTTACAATCCACCTGCAGTTACTTACGCTACCGCGGGAACAAGTACGGTAACCTTAACCGTAAATAATCTGGGATGTGTCTCAACCGCTACAGCTAATATTACCGTTAGTCCTTTACCTGTACCCGCATTTACGATTGTTCCCAATAACGGTTGCCAACCGCTTAACGTAACATTCAATAATACGAGCGCTGTAACTGCTGGCGATACCTACCTGTGGGATTTTGGTAATGGAACAAACTCAACGTTGCAAAATCCTCCCGGTATAATGTATACCAATACCGGAACAGTTGACAGCGTTTACACGGTTACGTTAACCATCACAACCGTTGATGGATGCTCGCAAACCGCTAACCAAACAGTAACGGTTCATCCATTACCGGTTGCAGACTTTACAGCATTGCCCGATACGGTATGTGCCACCACCCTGGTGGCCTTCCTCAATAATTCAACCGGGGCAAGCACCTACTCATGGAACTTTGGTGACGGCTCTCCAATAACGACCGTGATTAGTCCTGCACACGGTTTTGCCACACAGGGATTGTATACCGTTACACTAATTGCCACAACCGCTTTTGGATGTACAGATACTGTACAACATGACGTGTTTGTTGACCCGATTCCAAATTCATCATTTAATTTCACTGTTGAATGCGTAGGTGACTCAAGTCAATTCACCGATTTGTCAACCGGGGCAATTACAAATTGGGCATGGAACTTTGGTGATGGGGGCACATCAGCATTGGTTAATCCAGCGCACCTGTATGCCGCAGCGGGCACCTATAGCGTTTCGTTAACCGTAACCAATACTGCCGGGTGTACGCATACGTCTACGCAATTGGTAACCGTCAATTCAGTTCCCGTGGCCGGTATTGCTTTTACATCAACGTGTCTTGGCACCACAACAAATTATACAGACGCTTCAACCGGAACACCTGTTGCCTGGGAATGGGATTTTGGTGACGGGTCACCCGTGAGTAACCTTCAAAATCCAGGTCATATTTATGCGGCAACCGGAACCTATACCGTTCAGTTAATTTCGTATGGCGGCAGTGGCTGTTCAGACACCGCTACAACCACGGTAACGGTAACCCCCATACCCACTGCCGATTTTACATTTGCTGCAGTTTGTGCAGGTGACACTACATTCTTTACCAGTACTTCGCTTGGAGCGCCTGATACTTTTACCTGGGACTTTGGCGATGGAACAACCGATAATACAAATAACCCTGTTCCATCACATGTATATAACGTTGCGGGCACTTATACTGTAACGTTAACGGCCGGGTATGCTGCCTCAGGTTGTACCCATTCCGTTACGTACACAGTTGATGCAAATCCGCGTACCGTTCCCAATTTTACAAACAACACGCCCTGTTTGGGAGCACCTACCAATTTCACCGACCTTACAACCAATACACCCATTACCTGGGAGTGGTATTTTGGCGATGGTAGTCCGGCAGATTTTACACAAAACCCTTCGCATACCTATGCCACTCCCGGTATTTATACCGTAAGTTTGATTACTTCCAACGCCTTTAGCTGTGTTGATACGTTTACAACAACCATCCAGGTATTTGCTTTACCGGTGGCAGGTTATACGTTTGACACCATTTGCGCAACCTTTGCAACAACCTTTACCGATGCTTCTACTTCGGCTCTACTATGGTCATGGGATTTTGGTGATGGTTCTCCGCTTGCAAATGCGAGCTCACCTACCCATGTTTTCCCCGGTGCAGGAACCTATACTGTACAACAAGTTGTAACCAATGCAGTAGGCTGTACCGACACCAGCACACAAGCCGTTACGGTAAATCCAAACCCTGTTGCGGCATTTAATGTGACTACGGCCTGTCACACCTACGCAAATGCCTTTACCGATGCTTCTACCGGTGCCGTAACGTGGGAATGGGATTTTGGTGATGGCAGTGCGCTGGATTTTAATCAAAACCCAAATCATATTTACCCGCTTGACGGAACATATACGGCTGAATTGGAAGTAACCAACATTTTTGGCTGCAGCGATTCCATTATGCAAACTGCTACCGTTTTATTGCAGCCCCAGTCGGCATTTACCAATTCAACCGTGTGCGCCAAACAGCCTGTTTCGTTTACTGACAATACCACGGGATCACCAACCAGCTGGGATTGGGATTTTGGAGACGGTGGTACTTCTACGCTGCAAAATCCAACGCATACATATTTGTTAGGAGGCACGTATACCATTACGCTTATTACAGGTAATCCTGCCGGGTGCATGGATACACTTACGCAAACCATCAATGTATTTACAGTACCGGTTCCTGATTTTACTGCCGATACAGTATGCTTGTTTAACATTACACACTTTACTGACCTGTCAACCGATGCGGTGGCCATTACAGGCTGGTTCTGGGATTTTGGCGATGGGAACAATTCGCTTTCATCAAACCCGAATTACATTTATGCAGCACCGGGTGTTTATAATGTAACATTAACCGTTACCAATGCCAACGGTTGTGACAGCACCATAGTCAAACAGGTTGTGGTAAACGATATTCCTGTGGCAGCTTTTACGGCCGATACCGCCTGCGTTGGAAGCCCGACAAATTTCACTGATGTTTCAACGGGTGCCCCTGTAACCTGGTTATGGGACTTTGGCGATGGCACCACATCAACTGCCGGACCTACCGTGTCGCACACATACGCAACAGCCGGAACGTATATTGTGCAACTGTTTGTAACAGGTGGCACAGGGGCTTGTTTTGACAATACATTCGGCACCGTATTGGTAAGCAACACTGTTACCGCTTATTTTAATGATGAAGATACGGCCTGCCTGAATGAGGTTATTGCATTTACCGACAGTTCCACTACAACGGGACCACCAATTACTTCGTGGAACTGGAACTTTGGTGACGGCAATACATCAACGCTGCAAAACCCTGCGCATGCATTTACCGGTCCCGGAAATTACCTGGTAACATTGAGCATTGCCGTTGGTGGTGGATGCAACAGTTCCTATACGCAAAATGTACTTGTAGTGAATGATCCATCGGCTAATTTTGCGTTGGCTGACGGATGCCTCAACCAAACCAGCACCTTTAACAGCACCTCATCGGGTAACGGGTTACCCATTGCCTCAACGGTCTGGTATTTTGGCGATGGGAATACTGCAACAGGAACGCCTGCCATGCATGTATATAACGCCCAGGGAACGTATGATGTTTCACTGGTTGTAACAGGCGTATCGGGATGCAAAGACAGCGTTAGCGCTCCTGTTACCATCCACCCTTTACCCGTTGCTGCTTTCAGCAACAATTCAGTATGCCTGGGTGATACTGTTTTCTTCAATGATTTATCAACCGTTGCCAGCGGAAGCATAACCAACTGGACCTGGGACTTTGGCGATGGAGCCGGTTCTGCCTTACAGGAAATTTATCATGTTTACACTGCACAAAACGATACGTTCCCTGTTACACTGATTGTTGAAAGCAATTTTGGCTGTCTTGACACGGTTACACAGGATGCCGTGTTGCATCCTATTGTAACATTTGATTTCGGCACCGACAATGCCAATGGGTGTGCTCCATTTGCCCTGACGTTTTACGATAATTCCACTGCAAACCCGTCAACCATTGTAGGATGGGTATGGTATTTTGATGATGGATTGTATTCGTTCCAGCAAAATCCAACACACGGTTTTGTCAACGAAGGGCAATATTATGTTTCACTCACCGTGACCACCAGTGATGGTTGTGTATTTGGCGATACACTTGATTACCCGGTTACGGTTTACCCGCAACCTGTTGCAGGATTTAATGCCAACCCGGTGAGCGTTTCCATTTATCAACCCGAAATCCAGTTTTTTGATCTATCAACTGATGCCGTATTTTACGAATGGGATTTTGGCGACCTCACCCATTCCAACCTGGCAAACCCTGAGCACTATTACACCACAACTGACACGTTCAACGTAATGCAGATTGTGACCAACAATTACGGATGCAGCGATACGGCCATTCACCCGATTGTAATAATTGAAGAACCTGCGTTTTATGCACCCAATGCCGTTACACCTGACGGTGATGGACTAAACGAAGTTTTCCAACCCATGGCTTACGGCCTTACCGATTATCATTTATACATTTTCAACCGTTGGGGTGAATTATTATTCGAAACAACCGATATTACCCAACCATGGGACTGTACCTATAAAGGCCAGGTGGTTAAACAGGATGTTTACGTGTGGAAAGTTAAACTGCATACAATAAGAGGCGATGCCCGGGAGCATACAGGGCATGTAACTGTTTTGAAATAAATTTCTGATATTATTGCCCCGCAAGGTGCGCAGAACGCAGGATTCCTTACCCCTTTTTCGTGTTTTTCGGTTTCAGCGTTTTTGCGTAAGCAACACTTTGTTTCAAACACTTCTTTAGCAATGTAAAATCTTTTTCAAGCGCTGTTGGCACCGATACGTATTCTTTCATTAAAACACCGTGCTGGTACGATTCAGAACCTTTGTATTTTTTCAGGAACGCTTCACGGTCTTCAGCCGAAAGACGGAGGTTAATTCTACCGTCCTTATCCAGAAAACTGAACATGTTTCCGTTAACGGAAGTATACGGCATGGTAGCGCCTTTGCGCTCCAGTTCCTTATTGGATGCTATAAGTTTATCGTACAAACTGGTTTTTGCTGCTGATGCTTTGCTCTGAACCGGTTTTTTTGCTGCCATATTATTTCGTCAACTTTTAACTGATATTTATAAATTATCAATAAAATAATTACACACTTTCTCCATCAGGTGCGCGCGGTCTTTACCCAAAACGTTATGCTGGTGGCCAGGGTACACGTAGTAATCCAACTGCACACCTTTTTCAACCGATTTCTTCAACAACATTAAACTGTGCTGCCAAACCACCACATCGTCCTGCGCGCCATGAATTATCAATAGTTTTCCTTTTAAATCCTGTATACGGTTCAACAAATTATTCCCCTCATACCCGGTTTTGTTTTCCTGCGGGGTATCCATATAACGCTCGGTATACATTACTTCGTAATAACTCCAGTCAATAACCGGTCCCCCTGCAACTGCAACTTTAAATACACCCGGATAACGTGTCATAATAGAAGTTGTCATAAACCCGCCATAACTCCACCCGTGTATACCCATGCGTGAAGCATCGACATAGCTTTTTGACTTTAAAAATTCCACTCCGGCCATTTGGTCTTCCATTTCAACTGTTCCTACCTGACGGTGTATGGCCTGTGAAAAGGCTTTACCGCGGTTATCGGTTCCCCTTCCATCAAGTGTAAATACAATAAAGCCTTTTTGCGCCATATACTGGTACCACAATTCGCCACCGGCAAGCCATGTATTGGTTACCATTTGCGAATGCGGACCATTGTACAAATACACAACAACGGGATATTTTTTTGTACTGTCAAAACCTACCGGGTAAAACATGCGGCAATACAAGTCGGTATTTTCTTTGTTTTTAATGGTGAACAACCTGAATTTTCCTGTTGCATACTCCGTAAGCGGATTTTCAGCATTCTGGATTTCGGTAACCTTGCCTGTTTTGAGATCTATAACACGGGTGATGCGCGGAATGGTTGTGCTCTGGTAATTATCAATCGCATACGTTGCGTTGGCATCAAGCGTGCAGGTATGATAACCTGCTCCTGTTGTAATTGTTTTCATTTTACCGGTCTTAAGGTTGACCGAACAAAAATCCTGGTTCACCGGATTGCTAATGTTGCAATGGAAGTATAAATTTTCACCCTTTGGATCAAAACCGGTA
>DASPJQ010000798.1:0-1237 GCA_035628535.1 Flavobacteriales bacterium
GGAACAGGTTCACATTTGATTGAAATTTTTTTCCACTTTTCTCCGGTTTTACACGTTGAATTAGATGCGCAGCAAGCATTATTGATTCGTAATGTGCAAAATAATTTGTTTTTAAAAATGAAATTAGATCAAAAATTGCAAGCAACGCTGTTAGATGGGCATTATGCGAAAAAATTTGGGTTGACGCAAAAAAATATTGTTCTAAAATTAACGATTCAAGCACAATTACCGTTACAATTTACCCAAACGCTCGAGTGGTCGTAATATGCACATCTTATTTTTAAGTGATAATTTTCCACCGGAAGTGAATGCGCCGGCCTCACGCGTTTTCGAGCGAGCGTGTTATTGGGTCAAGTGGGGTCACCAAGTTACGGTAATCACTTCAGCTCCTAATTTTCCGCAAGGGAAAGTTTATCCCGGTTATAAAAATAAATGGTATCAAGTAGAGACTATGCAAGGCATTCGCGTAGTGCGTGTTAAAACTTTTATAGCTGAGAATAAAGGTTTTATTTTAAGGTCGCTGGATTTCCTTTCTTTTTTATTCACCGCACTTCCAGCAGGCTTGGTGCAAAAAAAACCTGATGTCATTGTGGCTACTTCACCACAATTTTTTACCGCAGTAGCCGGCTGTATTTTAGCGAAATTACGCCGCAAACCGTTCTTTTTTGAGTTAAGCGATTTATGGCCTGCTTCAATTGCCGCAGTTGGAAGCTTGCGACGCGATTCATTTCTGTATCGTTGCATCGAAAAAGTTGAACTGGTTTTATATCGCAGTGCCAAAAAAGTCTTAGCGCAAACAGAAGCATTTAAAAAAGACCTCATTCAAAGAGGTATACCGGCTGAAAAAATAGTGGTAATACCCAATGGCGTTGAACTTTCACAATTTTCACCACAAGCAAAAGATTCAGCATTAATGGAACAGTATCACTTACAAAATCGCTTTGTCGTAGGTTATATCGGTACGCATGGTATGGCGCATGATTTAATACGTGTGCTTGAAGTTGCAGCACAATTGAGTTCATTTCCCATTACATTTATGTTTGTAGGAGATGGCGCTGAAAAAGAAAAATTGCAGAAAATTTGTCAGGAAAAAAGATTACAAAATGTTCTTTTTATTTCATCACAACCCAAAGAACAAATCAGTCATTATTGGAGCCTTTGCGACATCGCATTGATTCATTTAAAAAATGATCCCACTTTCACCACAGTAATTCCTTCTAAATTGTTTGAAGCAATG
>DASPJQ010000799.1:0-2417 GCA_035628535.1 Flavobacteriales bacterium
TTAAATTCTGAAAGCGTTAAAAATACATATTGTGCTTTTGCTGGCCTTCACCGCACAGCTCAGTGCACAGGAATACCTCATAAGACAGTTTCCGAAAGTGGATACTATCCCGAAAGAATACGGTCCGAATTTAAAACAGTACCAGGCCATGCTTTATGGCATGGGGGTTATGCTTGGAAATACCGACAGCTCCGGCAGCAATATTGTTCCTGGAAAATCATTTTACGTTACATATGGGGCACGTTACAAAAACAAGGTCACCACGTTTTTTAACACCGGTTTTGATTTCATGTTTGAATTCCGCAATTTTCACATAGCCCAGGGCCCCAACAAGGTTTTTGCCGATACGGTAAGGCATAAAAAGGAAAGGTTTATGCAGGTAACTGTAGGGCTTGGTTATTTCATGCGGTTCAACCTTACGCCCAAACGCGGTAATCACCTGGGAAAATACATTGACATTTACTGTAACGGCTATTATGCACCGGTTAACCGCTATTACGTATATGACAAATTACCTTCGGGTTCGGGGGCGCGCCAGGAAAAACATGTTTACAGGAAGCTTGAATTTGTAAACCCGTTATGGGCACAGGCAGGTTTGCGCTACGGCATCTCGTTGTTCCAGTTCCAGGCGTTTTACCGTTTTACCAACATGTTTAGAAAAACCGATAAATTTCCTTTTCCTGAATTGCCGCGTTTTGGTGCCGGCATAGTGATTGATCTGGAAGTATTTTATTAAATTATGCGCTTATGAAATTAGAAAAACCAACCACTCTTCAAGAAGTTGCGGCCTTTTTAGGTTGCGAGTTCAGTGGCGAACCCTCGCATGCAATTACCGGCATTAATGAAATACACGTTGTTGAACCGGGCGATATTGTATTTGTGGACCATCCAAAATATTACACCAAGGCGCTTGAATCAAAAGCCACCACCATTTTGATCAATAAAAAAGTGGATTGTCCACCTGGCAAAGGCCTGTTGATAAGTGACGATCCCTGCCGTGATTTCAACAGACTCAACAAACATTACCGGCCAACCGTATACATTACTAACGCAATAGGGACTAACGTTAGTATTGATAAAACTGCCGTAATTTATCCCAATGTAACCATTGGAAACAATGTAAGTATTGGTGCCGGCAGCGTGCTTGCCCCCGGTGTAGTTATAATGGACCATTGCGTTATTGGCAACAATGTTACCATACACGCCAATACAACTATTGGTAGCGATGCTTTTTACTATAAAAAACGTGAGGGGAGTTATGACAAAATGCACACCTGCGGCCGTGTTATTATTCATGATAATGTTGAAATAGGCGCACAATGCAGCATTGACCGCGGGCTGACGGGTGATACCACCATAGGCCAGGGAACCAAAATTGACAACCAGGTACACATTGGGCACGATGTGGTGATTGGAAAAAATTGCCTGTTTGCTGCCCAGGTTGGCATTGCCGGTTGCGTAGTAATTAAAGACAACGTTACGCTATGGGGGCAGGTAGGCATTATTAGCGGGGTAACCATTGGCAAGGGTGCAACGGTTATGGGACAAAGCGGGGTGTCTGAAGACCTGGAAGGCGGAAAAAATTATTTTGGCAGCCCTGCTGCCGAGGCACGCAAAAAATACCGGGACCTGGCCGCCATGAAAATCATGATTGAGAATTATCAAATCAGGAAAGGATAATGCACCCATTTGCTCCTCCTGTATTCCGGTATATTTTCTAAAATTAAACCGGGGTTGATTCCGGCATGCCTTGGTTTGCTATTTTTACAAGGCGTAAAACCATAACCACGCACATTTACATGAAAAAAATAATTGTTTGCTTCATGACACTGGCCGCATTTATTGCCAATGCGCAAAAAAAAGCGGCAACCGATCAAAAAGGCTTTACTTATATCCATGATTTGGATTATGATGAAAAAGTTACCCATATGTTGGAAGACCAACACGGGAATTATACTTTTTTATGCGTGAAAACCAATGTTGACAGTATGCTGCGCATTGTTCGGGTTGACCTAAATGGTAAACTTAAAGCCGACATTAAAAAAACCAATCTTGCGATGCGGGATTTTCAACATGCAACACATGATCAGCAGGGATGCCTTATTACAGGTTACAGGCGCTACAATGAAGATAAAAACACGTATACTTCGCGCATAATAAAATACAGTCCCGATTTCTCATCGGTTGTTTTTGACACGGTATACAGGAATTTTACATTATCAGGCATTCATCCGGTCGATTCTTTGTGTTGCATTGTTACGGGCACGTTTTATCCACAAAACATATTTAGCGGTATTGAAATAAATGGACATGAAGTTTACATTGTTATGAAAATAGATGCCCGGGGAAGAATCAAATGGGTTGAATCATTTGGTACTCCGGGGATGTGCGAAGGGTCTGATATTGCCATTTCCCCC
>DASPJQ010000800.1:0-5420 GCA_035628535.1 Flavobacteriales bacterium
ACTCCCGCTTCGGTGGAACCAAGTTCAATGGTTGTTGAATCTCCATAACAGAGCGAGGCATCGATAGCACCCGCGGTTTGATCGGTCAGGTTAATTACCGTTAAATTAATGGTCATAATACTGTCACCGCCTCCTGCATTTGGAATAGTGTCATTGTATGTTCCGTCAGCAGTCCAGGTGTAATTCCCGCTTGGGCTTGTATAGCTCATGCAGCTTGAAATGTCAATTGTAGAGTAGGTGTCGGGACCTGAAATAAAGGTTTTAAACCACATGTCGTACGAAGGGAACGAAAGTTCGGTTGAACCAAAAATGGTCTGGTATAAAATCCCACCCGTATAGGTATCGTTTGTTCCATGAAACGCTGCCGATCCAGTTCCCGAAAATTCATCAATGATAAAAGTGTATTGGTTTCCTGAAACGATATTGACCGAAGTTGTAATGGGTATGCTGAATTCGCCAAAAGGTGTGGTTGTTGTTAACGTAAAATATTCTGTTGCCAGTACAGTGCCCGTGTAACCATTCCCGTCACGTATAACCAGGCTAAAAGTGCCGTCAACTGTAGCCGGATCAACGGAAACAACGATTTTATTTAGCGGACCGTTCATGTCTGCTGTAAAAGATTGTGCGAGGTTGGTATAATTGACATTGTCAACCGTCCATCCTGAATTAACTGTTGTTGTATTCGCCTGGTCGAGTACCTGTGCTTCCACAACACCTCCGGCCGAAAATACCAATGCAAAAACGAATAAAATTTTCCTCATAATTAATGTATTTGGTGAATAAACCGTGTTTCTTCTTTAGCTGTCACGGAATTGAAACAAACTTACCTACAGGAATCGAAAACAACAAAAAAATGGTACTGAATGCAGGACTTTGTATGCAAAATGCAAACGGGATAACCGTTTGACCGATCAACTTTTTTCAAGCATAAATTTCTCAAGTTCATCGCCAAGGTTGCGTGAAACAGGCAACGTTGCGTTTCCAATCGCTACTTCTTTCTTTGAAAAGCGTTTTACTTTTAATGTATTTATAAGGTATGACCGGTGTATGCGAAAAAATTGTGAGGTGTCCAGTTCTGAAACAACCGAGTCAAGCGATTGCCTGGAAACATATTTCTTTTCATCACAATAAATATTAATGTAATTGCCTTCACTTTCAATATATAAAATAGAGTCCACCGGAATGATAACGGTTGAATATCCGTCTTTGATCCTGAAATTCGATGCGGTTGATGTGTTCAATTGCTCTACCGCCAAACTTATGGAAGCATAAAGGTCTGATTTTTTAACAGGTTTGGTGATATAAGCAACAGGACGGGTTTTAATGATTTTCCTGATCATTTCCACATCCGAGTGAGCCGTAATGTAGATGAAAAGTTTTTGTGTGTTTTTAGCAATGTATTCGCCTATTTCAATTCCGTCCGTTTCGTTTTCCATGCGTATGTCAAGCAAAATAACTTCGGGATCAAATTTGTGCAGCATTTCCAGGGCGCCTTCCTTATCGTGCGCCATTTCAATATTTTTCACGCCAAATGACAAAAGGTTATCTTTGAGATCCTCGGCAATGAGCACTTCATCATCAACAATCAGTATTTTTGTATTTTTCATTTACCTCGCTGTAAATTGAATTTCATAACAATAACCGCTTTTAGCTGCAATGGTGTAGTTCCCTTTCAGCTGCCGCGAAAAAATATCAATTAACCGCATGCCCAATGTTTTTTTCTGTTCGCCACCGTCTTTTAAGCCCACACCGTTATCGCGAATGGTAAAGAGCACATTGTTTTTTTCTTTTCGTAAAACCATTTCTATTTCCGGGTTTTTGGTGCCTTTAAAGCCGTGTTTCATGGAGTTTGAAACCAATTCCGAAGTTATCATGCCCAATGCGATTGAATCGGAAACATTGAAGCTTTCATCTTCAAGGTGCAATTTAAAGGCGATAGGTATTTTATCTGAATTTACCAGTTGGTCGAGTGAAATAACCAATTCTTCAAGGTATTGTTTTATGGATATGCCTTTTGTTTCTTTGGCGTTGTAAAGCATTTCATGCACCAAAGCCATGGCCCTTATCCTGCGCGATGCATCGTTCAGGGTATGAATTTCCCGGTTATCAACGCTGGAGTTCATTTGCATGTTAATAAGCGAACTGATGAATTGAAGGTTGTTTTTTACGCGGTGATGAATTTCCTGTATAAGCGCATCTTTTTCTTTGTTGCGTTCCGCCAATTGGAGGTTTGTTTTTTTTATTCGTACGAGCAAAAAGGCAATAAGTGCGGTTAAGGCAATGAGCACGGCAATAAAAAAATACATGCGCCTGTTCTGTGCTTTCTTGCGCTCAAGCGCTATGAGCGAATCAGAAAGCTCGCCTGTTACGCGTTTCACTTCTTTTTTGGCCTTTTCACTTTCGTAGCGTTCGGTAATGTTGGTAACCTGTATGTCGTACTGCTGGCGTATGTTGGAGACCACGTTTTTATGGTACAGGTAAAAGTATTTGTATGCCTTGCCGCTATCACCGCGGGCCAGGCTGGATAAAGAAAAATAACTGTACGCATCGTTTAAAGGATAATCAATTTTCTCTTTGGTCACAATGCTGATCATCCTGGAATACAAATCGGCTATTTTTGCCTGATCATAATTATTGTGCATATACAGCATGGCCCGGTTATTCATGGCATGCAGGGCAGCGGCCTTATCGCCAATGGAAAACCATATTTCTTCGGCCTTCCGGTAAAAGAATTCAGATGAATCAAGCTTACGATGATTTTTATACGTAAAGCCCAGCTCGTTCAACGAGGTCGCCTCTGCATCTTTATTCCCACTCCTTTTAGCCAGATAAAGTGCCATGCGTGAATTGCGGATAGAAGCAAAAGCATCAGGGTTCGACTCGTTATCAATGGCAGCGGCCCGGTTGTAAATGGTGATTAGGAGAGCCGTGTCGGCAAGTTTGTACTTTTTGTAGTTGATCAATGCGGCATCTATATAGTCATTGGCATTTTTGTGTTTGCCAAGGCTGCGGTAATATTCGGCCAGGTGGGTTTCACATTTTACCAGGTAACTCCATGACCTGATTTTTTCGAATATGCTTTTCGCTTTCAGGTAATACGACAGTGATTGGGCATAATCGTTCTGGTATTTATAGATTAAGGCGAGTTCAAAGCATAACCTGCCTTGGTAAAACGGTTGTTTTTTTACAAGCGGATAAGCCAGGCATTCATTGATGCGTTTTTCAGCCCGCGTGTACAATGACTTTATGGAGAGTTTGTGCGCAAGTAAACAAGTTCCTTCAATTATTTGTATGGTGTCTTTTTGTTTTTTTGCAAATTGGATAGAACGTTCAGCGTAAAATATAGCTGAATCAACATTGGGCGTTTTGGATGCTTTGTGAAAAAAAATATCCTGGCTTTGCGCGCTCAACAAGCCGGACACAAAAAGAAAAAACAAAACGCGTTTTTGCAAAACCATATCCGAAATTAGTAAAGAACGTACAGCATTCAATAAAAGGAGTTATAAAATACAGGATAATGTATGCGAAATGCAGGTGAGGCGATTTTAAAAAGTAAAAAAGAAGCATTTCCTTTGTGCAATGTACCGGGGATGAAGTTGAATGTAAATGGAAAGTCCATTTACCAATAAAGATTGTTTCAGCATACGGATGCCAATTTGGGCAAACTTCAAAAAAACGAAAATTGATTTAAAATTTTGAAAATCAATAATTTATATTTCAAGAGATAGGCGAAAATTAAAATTTTTTTGGGGTTATGATTTTTCTTTACATTTGCAATCCCATAAGCGGAAGTCCTGACGAAGCGGAGCTTGTCAGGATGCTGGCCAAAGCGGCAGCATAGCTCATCGGAAACTAAAAAACTGCGGAAGTAGCTCAGTTGGTAGAGCACGACCTTGCCAAGGTCGGGGTCGCGAGTTCGAGTCTCGTCTTCCGCTCCAAACCCCTCTGGAAAGAGGGTTTTTTATTGGTAATGAGTTCAATCTCAAATTTGAAATTTCTTTTTTGAAGTTTCATAAGCCTTGGTGGTGGAACTGGTAGACACGCAGGACTTAAAATCCTGTGACCCGAAACGGTCGTGCGGGTTCAACTCCCGCCCGAGGTACAAGAGAAGGTCTCGCAATTGCGGGACTTTTTAATTTTTGCTGTTCATTCTATAATTTGTTCTCTGAGACGTATAATCTTTATATCAGTTTTATTTATTGTTAGCTGCAGTTCCCCAAAAAAAGAACCTGGAACCCATATCTCATCCTCATCAAAAAAAACAATAACGCATAAAAAGGATTCAATTCCTGGCCACGAAAAATATTATACTGGTAAAATAGGAGAGTATGCTGTTGAACTATGCCTTTATACAAAGAAGGGTATTACCAGGGGATTTTACCGCTACCTGGCACATGAATTTAATTTTTTACATGTGTATGCAGACACCGTTGTACAGGGAAAAATATCATTGATTGAACGGAATGAAACGTATGACCGCACAGGTTATTTTGAAGGAAAAATAACCGGTAATAAAATTGTGGGTACATGGACCCCGGCCGATAAAAAACGTTCGTATCCGTTTATACTTACCCAATCGGAACAAACCGGTTTTACAACACACGATGAAAACGGATCCATAATTTACATACGTAAAAGCGGTTCTCCTGGCGACTCAATGCCGGTTATTACGTATTATTCAACGCACCCTGATATTGCCCGAAAAATTAACGGGAAGGTATATTTTCCAACCGGTTTTGATTGTGATTATTTTGTTTACAGGAACTTTCTTAACCTTAAGTTAGAATGGGAAGGCCAAAAATTTATGGAACAGGAATATTACATTTTTAACCTTGAAAACGGTGACACTACATCAGGCCTGGAATTGTTTCGCCCCGAAAAAAGAGATGAATTATTGGGAATTATTTCCAAAGAAATTTACCGCATTTATGATGAAGAAATGGGTGACTGCTTTCAAAGGCCGGAAAAGGTTACATGGAAGGGAATTGAAATTGTTTTGCAGCAAAAAGAAGTAGATTTTCGGTTTGTATATGGTTACATGACGTCATGCAGGGCTGAAGAATTGGGTGTTTGTTCAATGTCCTGGAAACAATTGGAGCCCTATCTTACTCCAGAAAAACCGGTGGCCGATCAGGGCCGCAAAATCAAAGGCGATTTTGACGGTGATGGAGAAGAAGAAATTGTATTTACAAAAATTACCAGCCCTGCAAAATTCCAGGAAAAACCGTACAATTATGAATTGCTTTCTTCCTGCAAATCATTGCCTGTTTATAAAAACCAAACGCTTTCCACCAGCAATGATGTGATATGGATGATAAACGAAGGCGATTTAAACGGTATTCCTGGCGATGAAATAAGTTTATATCTTTCACCTCTAAACGGGGGGACCTACAATTTGATAACCTATACCTGCACGGGTA
>DASPJQ010000801.1:0-1653 GCA_035628535.1 Flavobacteriales bacterium
TCGGCCCGCATTCGTGAAAAAATTGCTGCAACTGCTGAGGCATAAAAATTATTTGATTGTAAAAAAAGGCTGCTCCATTTGGGCAGCCTTTTTTGTTATGGCTAAAGGTTCAACATTTAAGATTACCGGGCTTTATGGGCAGCATTTTGTTTTCCCGAAAAGCGCATTTTAATGGAGCATAAATTGATGACGCTGCGGGTTGTTTTAGCCGCGTTTTTGTTGGCGGTTCCCCGGTCTTGAACGTTGAACCTAAACAAAAAAACCGCTCTTTTGAAGCGGCTTTTCCTGAAGTAGTATTTTTATGCTATCCTTTTACTTTATCTATAATTGCTTTGAACGCTTCCGGCTGGTTCATGGCTAAATCAGCAAGGCTTTTGCGGTTCAATTCAATACCGCTCTTGTGCAATTTGTTGATAAATGCGCTGTACGAAATACCATGCTGTCGTACGGCTGCGTTAATGCGCTGAATCCATATACCGCGATAAATCCCTTTTTTGTCCTTACGTCCGACATAGGCATAACCCAATGCTTTTTCAACGGCATTTTTGGTTACGGTGTGAACGTTTTTCCTGCGGCCGAAATAACCTTTGGCCAGTTTGCGGTACGCCTTGCGTCTCGCGTGTGCTGCAACTTTGTTTTTACTGCGTGGCATAATTTTTAATTTTTTGGTGAAAGGTGTCTCGCCTCTGGCGGATCTTGTTTACGCAGTCACCTGGTTTAACATTAGAACCTTTGTGTTCTTTTTTTTAATTTCCACCTCTGCGGGTGGTTTACAATACAAGCAATGCTTTTACATTGTTCATGTCTCCGTCATGTACCAGTCCGCTTTTTGTAAGCGCGCGCTTACGTTTTTTTGACTTCTTGGTAAGAATGTGACGCTTGTACGCATGCTTGCGTTTGATCTTACCGGTGCCGGTCACTTTAAACCTTTTTTTGGCACTGGCATTTGTTTTACTCTTTGGCATCGTTCTTCCTTTTATGTTGTTTACTACTTCCGTTCAAAATTTTCTTTTTTATTTCTTTTTCTTCGGATTGATAAGAATGTCCATTTTCTTACCCTCCATACTTGGCAGTTTTTCAACCACACCAACTTCTTCAAGTTCCTGTGCAAATTTCAATAACAAAATTTCACCGCGCTCCTTGTATACAATTGATCTCCCTTTGAAAAACACGTAGGCCCTTACCTTTGCACCCTCGGCCAGGAACCCTTTTGCATGTTTGAGTTTGAAATCAAAATCATGCTCATCAGTATTCGGCCCAAAACGAATTTCCTTCACAATAACCTTCGCCTGTTTCGCCTTAATTTCCTTTTGTTTTTTCTTTAACTCGTAAAGAAACTTTTTGTAATCAACAATACGGCAAACCGGTGGCGATGCATTGGGTGAAATTTCTACAAGATCCAGTTCCGCTTCCTGTGCAATTTTTAATGCCTCACGAATGGAAACAACTTTTGATTCAATTTCATCACCCACAATGCGTACCTGTGGCGATGTGATCTTCTCATTGATCTTGTGCAACTCTTCCTTTTGTCTCCTGTTAAAAGGCCGTTGCGGTCTCGGGAACTCTTTTTTTTGAATAATCTTTACCTCCGTATCTAGTTAAACAATTGTAATTTTTCGTTTATTTCGTTTTGAACAAGCTTTGCAAACTCTT
>DASPJQ010000802.1:0-2567 GCA_035628535.1 Flavobacteriales bacterium
CGAAATTATTGAACACATGAGCGCCATTAATTCGCACCCGGTAATTTTTGCTTTATCCAACCCTACTTCAAAGGCTGAATGCACGGCCGAGCAGGCGTATACCTGGAGCCGCGGTAAAGCTATTTTTGCCAGCGGAAGTCCTTTTAATGATGTTATTTACCAGGGCAAACGTTTTGATCCCGGCCAGGGCAATAATGCTTATATTTTTCCGGGCTTGGGCCTTGGTTGTATCATTGCGCAAGCCAAACACATTCCTGAAGAATTCTTTTTTACCGCAGCACGCGCACTGGCCGACCAGGTAAGCGAACAGGACATTGCAACCGGTTCCGTTTATCCGCCTTTAAAGAACATTCGCGAAGTTTCGCTCAACATAGCAGTAGCGGTAGCCAATAAAGCCTGGGAAACGGGCCTGGCACGAAAGGAAAAACCGGCCGATGTGAAAGCTGAAGTAGAAAAATATATGTATGATCCTACCTATTAGTACAGAGTACCAAGAACTGGGTATTGAGACATGAAGCTTTAAGACCGCTGTTTTTGTTTTCGGTTATTTGCCTGGTAAGGCATGTACAGGTCAAATTATTGCTTAACAAATCTTCCAATCACCCCGTTTACGCTTTGAACCACATACAAACCAGGCACCAGGCTACTCACGTCAACCGGAACATTGGTTTGCGCATAACCTACCGTTTTTCCATAGACGTCAACAAACGTGACCTTTTCCTGGTTTCTGCACGAAACCGTCAGGATACCTGAACCGGATTTGGGAATACCAATGTGATTGATGATTCCTGTTCTTCCTCCACTCCCATTCCGGGTGCGTACCTGAAAACAAACTCACGCAACTGCGAGGCAACAAAAAAGCCGTCCTTATATTCCATAAATTTGAATGAAACAGCGTAATCGCCTTGAATGGTAATATTATCACAATGGTAAACGGTACCAATAAAATACTCCGTGCAACCAAAACCAGAAGGGTACGTGTATTGAGGGCCTACAGCCAATTGTGAAACCGGTTGCTGCACAATAACCACACTATCACCATTAGCTTCATTAAATGATAAATCAATAGCAAAATTACCCGTTCCTGTGTATAAAAAGGTTTGTGCATTTTGCCAACCGTTAAACGTGTTGCCGGCCATAATAAAAGGCCAGAGCTTAACTTCTATTTCGCCAACCAGCGGCTCCGATTCGGATGAACCCATATTCAGTATACCGTGTTCCCAATTGGTCAATTGGGGATGAATGGTATAGTCACCATAGCTTGTGTAAGTGTGATAAGCAATAAATACAGATTCACGAACATCTTCAACGATAAAATCGGTAAACATAGTACGCGAAATGGTATCAACGTTCCCATCGCCCCATTCCAGTATTATTTCCGGATTATCAGCTGAAGTAGATGATAATTTTGAATAGAGCCTTAAATTATATTCAAACGTATGGCTGTCAGTTTGACTTACCCACATATCAACACCCCTTATGTGGCTACCCGATGCCGTGACGGTCCAAAAAGCAATTACCATGCACATGATTTTTCTCATAGGGAATGATTGAGTTTTACTAAAAACGTAATGCAAAGCCATTTATTGTCATCACCATCACAATTATCTAAAAAATGTTATAGCAAACCATTACACTGCAACAAAATTTTCGCTATTGGGTATACACCTGTTCAGTTACATTTTCTCATGTTGAAACATTTTTTTGCAACCGTTTGTGCAGGCTTTTTATTGACGTTAACAGCGTGTTATTCGCCTGGCCTGCAAAGGCCGTTTTTCGTCCCAGCATGCCCTGTTAACATACCTGAAACAGAAATCCTAACCCGTAAAGGCATTGATTCGGTATTGGGCCTGTTGCCCACCGTGGATTTTAAGGCTTTGGACAGCACCTACCTGTGCTATTCCGATCCCGAAAACAAATTTTGCCGCAAACTTGCCTCTCAACAATATTATATGGTAAAAGGCGACCAGGTATTTTGGCCCCTTGTAGGTAAATACCGTATTGGCGATTTTATGACACCTGACCGCTACTATACCCAAAACATGCGTGAACTTTGTGCCGGTCATACACAATATTGGCTGGTTGACAAAAAAATGCTGTACATGATGCTTGACCTTATCCTTGCACTGGATGAAAAGGGGTATAACAAATACGGGTTCAGGGTCAACATCGGCCACCGGCATCCGGCATGGAATGATGGCACACCAAACAGTGCAAAATTCAGCCAGCACATTTATGGCCGTGCCGTTGACATTTCAGTCAGGGATATTGACAATGATTTTGTAGTTACTCAACAAGACAAAGAAATTGTATTGACCTTGCTTGAAAAAATTGTGGGCAGCAAAGGTGGTATTGGCAAATATCCGGGCTCTATGGGTATACATTTTGATTCACGCGGCACAAAGGCGCGGTGGGATCAACATTAAAGGTCCTTAGGTTAAAAACAGAAACAGCCAGATGGCTTATTCCGCAAAATTCTCACAATCTTAACTGTTTTTATTTTTTTTATGAATTCAGTGTCTGCGCCAAATAAATTGCAGGCTTCGTATAATAGAACTTCTTCAAAT
>DASPJQ010000803.1:0-10373 GCA_035628535.1 Flavobacteriales bacterium
TTTCGGGTATAAATTACCGGTGGGCAACATGAAATCGTTGAATAAGGCGCTTAACGCTTTATTTGACGAAATTCCCGATAAACACACCAGCGAAGTGATACAAACATTTGCCATACGGTGCATGGCCAAAGCCGTTTATTCGCCTGACAACATCGGCCATTTCGGATTGGCGTTTGATTATTATGCGCATTTTACATCGCCCATCAGACGATACCCCGACCTGATTGTTCACCGTATTTTGACCGATTATCTTGAAAAAAATCCTCCGCAAAAGGTTTCACGCCTTGAACTTGCCGGCAAGCATTGCTCTGCACAGGAAAAACGCGCTGCCGATGCCGAACGTGCGAGCATAAAATACAAACAGGTCGAATATTTATCGGCCCACCTTGGCGAATATTTTACCGGAATTATTTCAGGTCTCACCGAATGGGGCATGTATGTTGAGTTGGATGAAAACAAATGCGAGGGCATGGTAAGCCTAAAAGGAATTTCCGAGGATAATTATATTTTTGATGAACGAACCTATACTGTGGTGGGTATGCGCAAAAAGAAAGTTTTCCGCCTGGGCGATGCAGTAAAGGTACAGGTAGTGCGTACCGATCTTGAGCTGAAGGTTATTGATTTTGAGTTGATGGAGGACTAAACTTTTTTGATGGAAATAATGCTCCAATTCATGCTCAGGTAATCAACATCAACACTGAATAACATGATAGCCAATTGTTTAAAGCAGGCTATTATCAACACTTTGTTTTTTACAATGTGCAAAACTACCCTTTGCGCAACATGGTTGTAAAGTTATATTTGTCAGTTCAACAATTTAAACGAAGCGAAAAATCAGCGTCATATGAAATTTATTGCAGCCAGTACCGATCTTTTGAAAAACCTACAGGCCATAAGTGGCGTGTTAAGCACAAACAATACGTTACCTATACTCGATAATTTTTTGTTCGAGATAAAAAGCAAGGAACTTGTTTTATCGGCCAGCGATTTGGAAACAACCATGATTACACGTATGGCGGTCGAATCAAAAGAGAATGGCAGCATTTGCATCCCTGCACGAATTTTGCTTGATACGTTAAAAACATTTCCGAATCTCCCGCTTACATTCACCATTGATGAAAAATCATTCGGCATTGAAATCTCGAGTGATTTTGGAAAATACAAACTAACCGGGTACAACGCGGTTGAATTCCCGCGCATCCCGCAAATTGAAGGAGCATCAAACGTGGCCATTACAGCCGATATTTTATCGCGTGCGTTGAATAAAACCATTTTTGCAACCGGTACCGATGAGTTGCGTCCTGTAATGAGCGGTGTATATTGCCAGTTGACCGATGCTGATGTAACGTTTGCTGCAACCGATGCGCATAAACTGGTGCGTTACCGCAGGACTGATTGCAAATCGGAACGTGCGGCATCGTTTATTTTACCAAAGAAAGCAATCAACCTGTTACGCGGCCAACTATCGTCAACAAGCGCTGTGGTAACGGTTGAATACAATAATACCAATGCGCTTTTCAGTTATGACGATACGCAATTGGTTTGTCGTTTGATTGATGGAAAATATCCGAATTATGAAGCCGTAATTCCCAAACAAAATCCGAACAAACTCACCATTGAGCGTTCAGCTTTACTGGGTTCGTTAAAACGCGTATCGATTTTTTCAAATAAAACAACGCACCAGGTTCGGTTGAAAATTGCCGGAAGTGAGCTAACAATTTCGGCCGAGGACCTTGATTTTGCCAATGCAGCCAGTGAACGCCTTACCTGCAGTTATGAAGGTGAAGACATGGAAATTGGTTTCAACTCGCGTTTTCTCATAGAAATGCTGAATAACCTTGAAAGCAAAGAAGTGCTTATTGAAATGAGCGCCCCAAACCGTGCAGGTATTTTAAGCCCAACCGAGTATGAGAATGCCAACGAAAATATACTGATGTTGGTAATGCCGGTTATGCTAAACAGCTAGCCCTGAGCCTTTAATCCGCCACTACGCCAGTTTGCCAACACAATGGGCCTGGCTTTGGATAGTATTATTTATACATGCTTTAGGGGTGTATGCATGCATACTTGTTTTTATTATAAAGATCAATCAAACAATTTAAAGCGGTAGCACATGAAAAAACTAATTCTAATTTTTACGGGTTTTTTGACAATAGGAATTGCAAATGCCCAATTCAGCGCCCAATTCCAGGCCAAATCAGGTGATACGGAACTGGATGCCTCGCTTTCCAACATTAATGCACAAGCAAAACTGGACCTGACCCTGTTTAAAAAAGACATGAGCGTTAGTTTTGGCATCACGAGTGGTAAATTGGATAAGCTTTTATTGACCATGCAGCCGGCTGATGTATATATGAGCCTTGAAATCGGGAAAATAGTTTCAAAACCGGTTGACATAGTGGTTGCCAGTTATGAAAAAAACAAAAGCAAGGGATGGGGTGTAATTGCAAAGGAAATGGGTATTAAACCTGGTTCAAAAGAATTCCATGCATTGAAAGGTAAAGCAAAAGATAAAGGCAATAAAGACGGAAAAAAAGATAAGGCTGACAAAAGTAGCGCCAGCAATGGAAAAGGCAATGGCAACGGGAACGGCAAGGGGAAGAAGAAGTAACAAGCCAGCTGTTTGAACAATAGCAAGTTTTTCATGAAACCGGGTTGAACCAAAAGTTTGCCCGGTTTTTTCAATGTACCTATAGCAGTGTTCCCTACAGGCACAATGATTCACTGATAACTTTTTACTTATCGTCTGGTAGAAGCATAACAAAAAACTGTTATATATTTATTGCATAGTTATTTTACCAAAGCCCAAAAAGTGTTTAACGGAGTTCCGATTGGAATGAGTCCAAAAAATTCTTAACTTGCTCATGCATGAAACCTGCTTTGAGTTTACTGGTATGTTTTTTTTCCCTGGCTTTGCATGCGCAAGACCGGGGTTATCCTACTTTCACTGTTGCCAACGGTGCAAAAAGCGTTTTTATCCGCAATGTGATGGTGAATGACACCAGTATTTATATAGGATTTGAATTGCAATTTGATAAGTACAAAAACATCGTTGCTGAAATATTTCGGGAGGGTAAAGACAAAAAAGCCGGTGATTCATACTACTGGACCTATGATGCCAAGGGAAATAAAATACGTGAAAACTATTACGGTATTCCGCATAAGTATGGCAACGGCATTGACACGACTGTAGGCTGGCGGAGGGATTATATTTATAATGAACATGACCTGTTAATTGTTTCGATTGATTCCAATAAACGAACCCCGCACAGTTCCTGTACTCGTATAGTATACGACAGTATGTTTTACTATCCTGAGGGAATTGTCCAACGCAAGGAGCATTATGAATGGACGGTTAACCGTGCGGGAGCCTGGGAGGATATTCATGAAACCTATACATATGAGAAGCGGGTTGATAAAGGGGAAGTTCTTTACACCAGCAATGAAAAGAAAGAACAGCTTATTTACAAAAACAATTTATTACTAAAGCGCATTGCCATCGAACATGCCACCCGGATTGAAGAAACATACATCTACAACAACCAAAAGCAAAAGATAAGTTATCAAAGAAAAACCGAGAGGGGGAAGGATATCAGTAGCGATACTCAAACGTTCAATGATAAAGGTTATCGCATCAGACGCCAGCATGATTATACGTTTGCCAACGAGGCGCCCGAAGAGCCCGACATCAGCGAATGGGTATATTTTTCGGATGCTACCGGCAAAACCACCAAGGTTGAATGGCGCAGAACAAACTCGCTGGATAAAAATGAACTACGGGAGTGGTACGAGTTTGAATGGGTTAAGTAAGGCCCTGTTGTCGGGTTTAATTTTAAAACAATTTACGGTCGTGTACGGTTTGCTGAATGGTGGGTGGAGTCAGACTTAATGTGGCAGCATGGTTTAAACGGTGTATAAAATAAATGGCCAGTTCCGGCACCAGGCTTTTGTCGGGTGTATGCACAAAAAAATACACATTTTCCAATCCCGAGTTTATCCATGCCTTTAAACGGTCAACCCAGTCATCCATGCGTTTAAAATCGGTGGAGTGTAAATTGTTGGCAACAAAGCGTATGAAAGCGGTCTTATTGGTCAAACGCTGATGCAGGACATCTCTTCTTCCGGCTACATCAGTTATGTTCAGCGAAAAATTGTTTTTGTATAAATAATTGCAAAATTGATTTAATGCGTCAATATCCAGAAACCAGCTTTCATGGCGCAGCTCAATGGCTAAATCACGAATGGGGCAGTTGTCTAAAAATGATCGCAATGCATCCATTTTTTTTGCTTCAAAGGTTGGCGGCAGTTGTAAGAAGCAAGTACCTAGTTTGGACCCGAACCCGGCTATGCGTTCATAAAACGCCTTCATTGCGGGAATACACTGGTTAATATTCTCACTGTGGCTTATGTCCTGGTGAATTTTCGGACAAAACTTAAATTTCTCAGGAACCGCATTAACCCAACGCTGAATGGTGCTTGCTTCAGGAATGCGGTAATGTGTTGCGTTTAATTCAATACAATTGAACTGCTGTCCATAGTATTTAACAAAATCTTTGTCACGTGCTTTTTCCGGGTAAATTTTACCTTTAAAACCGGGATCGTTCCATATGGGCGCGCCAACGTAAACATTGAAATTTTGGTTTCTTGTTCCACCTAAAATTTTTTCCGTTCCCGGGTGGGTGGGCGGAAAACCGAAATCAACGCTGGTTATATTTTCAAGGCGTCCAAATTGCATTGTACTTTTACTAAATGCAATTTAACAAAAAATTCATTCACCAATATGCCGAAGAAAATGCTGACCGTCCGGTTCTATCTGGTTTTTCATAATTGGTATTTTTTTATAGTTCGGCAGCACATGCACCGGTGTATAATTAAAATATACAAATAGTATACAATCAGTATGCATGCTTTAACATTTAAATGAGGCTAATACTACAATTTTGCATACATGGTAAAGGTACACATTGGGAATAAAGTAAAAGAAGTATTAAGGAAAGAGCGTATACCTGTGGCCAAACTGGCCGAAAAAATACACCTTACACGTGATGCCGCATACAAAATGTTGAAAAAAGAAACCATTCCGATGGACCAATTGCGTAAAATAGGCGCCATCACCGGCCATGATTTCTTTCAATATTACAGGGATCAATCAACAGTTGATGATACCCCGCCCCCTTATGGTTATGCAACTACTAACGATGTAGCCCTGGTTTCGGCAAAGGTGGACCTGATAATGGAAAAAATGGTCGCTTTGCAAAAAAGTATAGAGATGCTGGCAGCAAAGCAAACACGGAAGAAAAAGTAGGTTTTCAGGCGTAAATATTTCATAATGGTCTTGCGACCGGATCTGATGAACCTCAATAAAGTCCTCCAAATTGCCAAACCATTCAATAAGTTCCTTCAGGCTGTAGTGCTTCTGTTTTATTTACCATTAAATTAATTACATCCGTCAACTACTTAATATTCGGTACAAACGTATCTTCACTTGAATTGGCCATGTCATATTGGTACGCTTCGGGATAAGGCGGCTCCAGCAATGATCCGCGCAAAATATAAGGAAAGGCTTCAGAATATGTTTTTATTTCACTGGCGCTTATCCTGCGGTAAACCATGTGGCGGTGCAGTTTGCTCGGGTGATCAACACCGGCAGCCGCCATTAATTCCACAGCACTTTTTACGGTTTCATTATGAAAATTTTTAATGCGTACTTTTTTATCGTCCACCACAAGTCCCTTCATTAAATTTTTATCCTGCGTGGCCACACCGGTAGGACACTTGTTGGTATTGCACTCCAATGCCTGTATGCAACCCAGTGCCAACATCATGGCGCGCGCGCTGTTGCACATATCGGCACCCAACGAAAGATTTTTGACCAAATCAAAACCTGTGGCCACTTTTCCTGAGGCAATAATTTTAATATGACGCTTTAATGCAAAACCGTTTAGTGCATCGTACACAAAAGCCAATGCTTCGCGCAAAGGCATTCCTACCGAATTGGAAAACTCCAGCGGGGCAGCTCCGGTTCCGCCTTCACCACCGTCAACCGTAATAAAATCGGGCATGATATTGGTTTTTACCATTGCTTTGCAAATAGCAATAAACTGGCTGCGGTTGCCAATGCATAATTTAAAGCCTATGGGCTTACCTCCCGACAACTCACGCAGTTTTTTTATGAACTGCAACAATTCAACCGGGGTAGCAAAAGCCGTGTGATAAGGAGGCGAAATAACGTCTTTGCCCATGGGCACATTTCTGATTTTTGCAATTTCTTCGGTCACTTTTTTAGCAGGCAAAATACCGCCATGGCCCGGTTTAGCCCCCTGCGAAAGTTTGATTTCAATCATTTTTACCTGGGGAGTTGCCGCTTTTTCGGCAAATAAATCGGCATTGAACGTACCGTCCATGTTCCGGCAACCGAAATAACCGGTGCCAATCTGCCAGATCAAATCGCCACCCATTTTCAAATGGTAAGGGCTTAATCCACCTTCACCCGTATTGTGTGCAAAATTCCCAAGCTTTGCCCCGCCATTCAAAGCCATAACGGCATTTTGACTAAGGGAACCATAACTCATAGCCGATACATTGTAAATACTTGCGCTATACGGTTGCTTGCAATCAGGACCGCCAACTGTAACCCGTGGGTCGTGGTTAAGTTTATGCCCGTCAAGCGGAACAATGGAATGATTCATCCATTCATAGCCCACCTCGTACACATTTAATTGTGTACCGAAAGGAGTAGTGTCATTTACCTTTTTGGCGCGCTGGTAAATTACGTTGCGGTTTAAACGGTTATATGGTGTTCCGTCTGTATCACTTTCAATAAAATACTGGTAAATTTTCGGGCGTAAATGTTCCATCCAGTACCGCATGCGGCCAACAACCGGAAAATTGCGTTTAATGGTGTGGCTGGGTTGATATAAATCCATAAATCCTATGAGAATAATGGGTCCGAGTAAAACCAGGCTCCATAAAATGGGTAACCAAAAATAGGCGGCAACACCAACAGCTGCCAGGGTAATAATTGAAAAAGCAATAAATCCCGAACGCATAAGTATTCAAGTTTTGATTTAACCAAATATACTATTTTAATGATTTATCGGTACATAGAACAATTTTTAACTCAAAACAGTTACTTTTGAAAAATTTTACGTCTTATTCCCTGCATGTTTCCCCTGGTCTACCGCCTCAGTTTTTTATGTGGTTTAATGCCTTTTATGGTGTTTACCAATTGTTTTGCGCAGGTTGATGACAGCCTCCGGATTGTTGTTGTTGACACCGTAAAGCTTAGCCAGCTTGACCGGCTAAATCCCGGAGATAAATTTCCCCCGGTTTATTTCTACAATCTTAAAGGTGAAAAATGTGGGAGTGATTCACTGTTTAAAGCAAAGCCCGTTATATTTATAACGGGCAGTTATTCTTGCCCTATATTCAGGTACAATACCAAACGCATGTATAAAGACATTCGCAGGAAATCAAAAAATTACGACATTTATTTTGTGTATTTACTGGAAGCGCATCCTTTGGCAGGGTCACCGTATGGTCGTTTGCGCGACAGTTCGCGCCAAAATAAAAAGGACAGCATATTTATAACGCAACAAAAATATATGCAGGAGCGCATCGCATGGGCCGCTAAAGCCCGGAATGATTTCAATATAAACGCCAGGGTGTTGGTTGATAATGAAAACAACGATTTTTTCCTAAAATTCAATGCTTCGCCCAATTCATACCTTGAATTTTCAAGCGAACAATTATTGCTCAAAAGACGCACCTGGTATTATAAAAATGGGTATATGAAACCGGTTAAACGCAAGGTCAAAAAACCCGCAATGGAATTGAAAAAGTGAAATACGGGGTTTACATAACATTTTGTGTTTTATTCCTGCAGGTTAAACAGGGTGTTTGCCAAAAGCCCGATACTTTGCGTGTGCTTGACACCAACGATGTACCTTTGGGTCCTAATTGCTACGTATGGCTTGAAGACAATGCAACGTTTCCTGATATTTATTTTTACGATACAACCGGTAAAATCATTCGAACAAAAGATATATTCAAAGGGCGACCTGTGATTTTTATAACCGGGAGTTATACCTGCCCGGGTTTCCGTAACAATGCAGCACGCATACGCAAAGAAACGCGTAAAAAATCACAAACGCATGATATTTATTTTGTATACCTGCACGAAGCTCATCCGGTCAAAGGTTCTCCGTACGGGTCTATTATGGACAATTATTTTATAAATGTGCAGGAAAACATATACATTGAACGACAAACATATTTATACCAACGCATTGATTATGCCCGCAGGCTGGCCCGTGATTACAACATTGTTTCAAATGTACTTGTTGACAATGACCGGAACGATTTTTTTCTCCAGGTATTTTCCGGCCCTAACGGCTACCTCGAATTTGATGCCAACAAAAAACTCAGGCACCAGCGCGCATGGTATTATAACAAAATACAAAAACGTCAAATCAAAAGGGTGCTGAAAAAAGCAGCAAGAAAAAAATACAGGGAAGAGAAGGCCTGGATAAAGAAAATTTAGAAAGGTTGATGTTCGTTAACGGCCCATCATGTATTTATCCTGGCGGTCTTTGTCGCCTTCGGCACCATCAACCTGCGGACATGAATTTGCTTTAGGTGGCCGTAACCAGGCAATGCGCAACGTCAAAATAAACGGCCTGTAACGCAAATCAAAAACACCTAATGTTGATTTTCCTTTTTCAAAAGGTATGAAATTAACCAACGGTGTTTCAATGGCAGGAATAATGAATAATTTTTGATTTACCTTATAGCCAAACCCAAGTTTATAATGCAGCGAAAAAATCATTTTGTTGAACGTTGATCCCGAAACAAGGCCGTTATTGGTCTCGCGTTTCCCAATGGCATAATCAAAATTCAATCCCAGCGAATTCTGGATAAAGCTGTAATTGCGTATTTGCATAATGTTGTTGAGGTTTGCGTTGGCGCATATGAAACCGTATTTAAATGAATTTGTTCCTTCTGTTTCAGACAACATGGTGCTTGAGCTTTCCACTTCGGTCCTGAAAGTATAGTCTTCAATGGCTTTGAGTTTTTTGTAGGCAAGGCTCCAATCAACATATTTCCAAAACCTGCCGTATTTAAGCAGGTGATACATACCGGCTTCAATGTACAAACCAATTTTTCCTTTGCCCGTTAAATCAGCAGTTGTAACTGTGTCGCCATTGCGGGCAAGCTCCATGTCACTCTTGTTAACCAGGGTAGGCGTCCAGGTAATACCCGGTGCAAAATGAAAACCGCTCATACGGTTGTGGCCGTTAAAGTCGGCCAGTTTTTCATACTTGGTGCGGCCAATGCCACGCTGGGCATGCGCATTTACAGCCATAACAGCAATGGTCAAAAACAGGAGGCATTGTTTCATAGGGTGTGAATGTACGAAAAATCACCTTAATTCAGAAGTAGTTTTCAATTAAATTCTTAACCGTTCTTAACTTATCAGGAAAATTTACGATTTTTTTCTCTCACAGAACCGTATACTTTCGCAGAATGGTGATTTCAGCACATTTCTGTATAATCCGCATGCGCCTTTCAATGGTAAATCCAAACAACGCTCTTACTGCCCAATACCGCATACAATTCATCCACATCCTTATTTTTGAGTGAAATACAACCCAACGTCCAGTTTTGACGTTCATCAATCAGGTAATCATACCCGTCCGGCACACCGTGTATGCCCACTTCTCCACCAATACTTTCTTTGCTTCCTAGTGTGCCATTTTTCTTGGCGTTTTTGTGTTTGGCCCATGATGATGCATTGGGATAATCAATCCAGATAAATTTTGACCAGTTTGAATGCGGGTATTTGGCGCGTATCCCAAATTTTCCTTCGGGTGTGCAGCCGTCTCCTTCTTTCAATTTATCATCGCGTGCATTAAACCCAAAAACGCAGGCATACGTTTTCAACGTAAGTGTGTCGTACTTCACTTTCAGTTTGTACGCGCTTTTGTATATGTGAACGGCTATTTTATTTTTGTTTAGTTTTAAAGAGTCAACCAGTTTAACCAGGTTAACGGTTGCCTGGGGCGCACTAAGTTTGGATCCTGTTGAACTATGGCCTGGGCCCTCGCCCGTATACTTATAACCGCATCCTGCACAGGCAATCAATAACGCAAAAATCAATGTCCTCATACCTTGTTTTTAACTATCGGTACAAGAAAAAGGCCGTTTGGTTCAGTTATGTACAGTGTATTGAGAATTAGGGAGAAGAACTGAGTACAGTACAAAGTACTTAGTACAGAATACAAGGAATAAAGATACGGGCTTTGTACTTTGTACTAAATACTTTGTACTCTTTCCAAAATCTCCTTCTCCACTGCCTCACTGTCCCAAATCTT
>DASPJQ010000804.1:0-3317 GCA_035628535.1 Flavobacteriales bacterium
TGATTGGTTACCTGGCCGAGGACATGGAACGCGGTTACCCCGAGGGGAAGCTGGGGAACCTGGCGGCCGACATTTTTTATGACCGGGCCTCGGAGGAAATGAAACTGGACCCCGCTAAATCATTTTGCCTGATGAACAACGGTGGGCTAAGAGTAAGTTTGAAAAAAGGCCAGGTTACGCGGGGAAAAATTTTTGAATTGTTGCCTTTCGAGAATTATTTGTGCGGCCTTTCATTGAGCGGCCGGGAACTTGTTTCAGAATTTGGACCGTACCTGCTTGAGAAAAAAGGCCAGCCGGTATCGGCCAATGTATTCATCGAATACGAAGGTAAAAAAATTAAAAGGTTTGAGCTGAACGGCCAGCCCATTGACAGTTTGACGAGTTATGTGATTGTTACAAATGACTATCTGAGTAACGGTGGTGATAGCATGGATTTTTTCAGGACTGCTTCAAACAAACGTGAATTTTCGGCCATAAAGTTGCGTGATTGCGTTATTGATTATTTCAAAAATTACTCGCGTGAAAGTGATTCCATCAGGAGTAAAAAATTTGGAAGAATAAAAATGGATCAATGAACAGGAGGGATTTCATAAAATATGGGTTGGCAGGCGTTGGGCTTGCTGCTTTACCATTCAAGGCTGATGCATCCGGCAAAAAAAAGCGGGACGTCCAAAAACTCTTGATTTTGCATACAAACGATGTTCATTCACGCGTTGATCCTTTTCCTTCAACCGACCCGAAATATGCGGGTAAGGGCGGAGTAGCCAGGCGCAAAACCCTGATTGAAAAATTAAGGTCTGAAAATACCCACGTGCTGCTGTTTGACTGTGGTGATATTTTTCAGGGAACGCCTTATTTTAATTTGTACGGTGGCGAGGTAGAATTGAAGGCAATGAGTGACATGAAATACGATGCCGGCACAATGGGCAACCATGATTTTGACAATGGCATTGAAGGCTTCTTAAAAGTCATGCCACATGCCAATTTTCCCTTTATTTGCTCCAATTATGATTTTTCCGACACTCCGCTTGCCGGAAAAACCGAAACCTACAGGGTATTTAACAAGGGGGGAATTAAGGTAGGCGTATTGGGCCTGGGTATCGAATTGAGAGGCCTGGTGCCTGATAAATTATACGGGAGAACCCGTTGGCTTGACCCCATTGAAACAGCCGAAAGGGTAGGGGAGAAGTTAAAGAAAGAGGAAGGTTGCGACCTGGTGGTTTGCCTCTCACACCTTGGTTTTAAGTATGATACCGATAAGGTGAGCGACCTTGTTTTAGCTCGTAAAACGTGTTATCTGGACTTAATTTTAGGTGGTCATACCCATACTTTTTTAAATGAGGCGGTTATCGAAAAAAATGCGGCCAATCAAAACGTTTTGATTAATCAGGTTGGATGGGGAGGAATATACCTTGGATCAATTTTTCTATCATTTCAAAAAAATGGCAAAAACAAGAGAAATTCCAATGAAATTTCTTATATTGCAGGGGGAAATCGGGAAATAACTTGATTTTCAGAACAAGCAAAAAAAAGTTAATGCACAACAAAAATTTATTTTTTTATTAACTTTCTTTTGTAAATATTTGCACCCCCAAACAACAACCGGTAGTTCTAAGATAACCAAAAAAAACCAGGAACGATCCACATAAGTTTAGTTTGGTAAGCAATAAAAAAATTGTTTAACCAAAAAAAGTATTTTGTAGTATGATCAGTAAAGACCATGAGTCAGTATGGAAGAATTGTCTTGAGGTAATTAAGGATAATGTAAGTTTGCAAAGTTTTAAAACCTGGTTTGAGCCAATCAAGCCGGTTAAGCTTGACAATGATACATTGACTATCCAGGTTCCCTCACAGTTCTTTTATGAATGGCTTGAGGAGCACTACATTACACTTCTTCGCAAAACAATAAAAAAAGAATTGGGCACCGAAGGAAAACTCGAATACAGCATTGTAATTGAGAACAACATCGAAAGCCCGTCTCCTTACACGGTAAAAATTCCAACTACGAACAAAAAAGCATTGAAGAATGCTCCCATGTCAATGCCGTTGGACATTAACACCAACCCAATAAAAAACCCGTTCATCATTCCCGGCTTGCGAAAAGTAAATGTTGACAGCAACCTTAATCCAAATTACTCATTCGAGAATTTTGTAGAAGGAGAATGCAACCGCCTGGCCCGCTCTGCCGGCTATGCTGTTGCCAACAAACCCGGAGGTACTGCGTTTAACCCGCTCCTGATTTACGGAGGAGTTGGTTTAGGTAAAACCCACCTTGCCCACGCGATTGGCATTGCCATTAAAAACCAGGCGCCAAACAAAACAGTTTTGTATGTAGGCAGCGAGCGTTTTACCCAACAATTCATTGACGCGGTAAAAAACAATACAACAAATGACTTCGTGCATTTTTACCAAATGATTGATGTGCTCATCATTGACGATGTACAGTTTTTTGCTGGTAAAGAACGTACACAGGATGCGTTTTTCCATATCTTCAATCACCTGCACCAGTCTGGTAAGCAATTGGTACTTACCTCTGACAAACCACCGGTTGAAATGCAGGGAATGGAGCAACGTTTGTTGTCACGGTTTAAGTGGGGACTTTCAGCCGATTTGCAAACGCCAGGTCTTGAAACGCGTATTGCTATTCTTGAAAAGAAAATGTATGCTGACGGTATTGAACTGCCGCGTGATGTGGTTGAATACCTCGCTTACAGCATCACAACAAACATCCGCGAACTTGAAGGCGCTTTGATTTCACTCATAGCCCAGTCATCGCTCAATAAAAAGGCCGTAACGCTTGACCTTGCCAAGCAAATGATTGACAAGTTTGTGAAAAATACCGCACGCGAAGTTTCTATTGATTACATTCAAAAAGTGGTTTGCGATTATTTTGATCTGCCCATTGAAATGATGAAATCAAAAACACGCAAGCGTGAAGTGGTGCAGGCCCGTCAAATAGCCATGTTTTTCTCAAAGAAAATGACCAAATCGTCACTGGCAAGCATAGGCATGCATTGCGGTGGTAAAGATCACGCAACGGTATTGCACGCCTGCCGCACGGTAAACAATTTAATTGAGACCGATAAGCAGTTCCGCGGTTATATTGGTGAACTGGAAAAAAAATTGAGCATTCAATAGATAAAAGACGCTAGACATTAAATACATTAAACCCCGGTCAATTGACCGGGGTTTTTATTTTTCAGGCTTCATCAGCGGGATACAACGTAAATACCGCTGCGTATAAAGCAGCAATAATTGTGTAAATAGTTATAGGTTCCAGGAACCCCGGTGCGCCAATGTCACCCGCATTAATAAAG
>DASPJQ010000805.1:0-6146 GCA_035628535.1 Flavobacteriales bacterium
ATAAAACCGCGGTGAGCGCCTCAGGAATTCTGAAATTATACAGAATAATGCTGTTTGATTCATTGCTAACGGGCTGAAAAAAAAGAGCACCAAAGGCGTCATTAATCGGCATATCAACCGATCCAACAAAAATGCTAAGCACATAAAAAACCGGTAACACTAGAATAAGTGCAACCAGTTTTATTTTTATGGCCCGTTCATTCAGCATTACTTTTCCTTGAGTTTTTTAAAGTAGACAGGCTTGTAACCCGCAGGCGTATTCCAAAAATGAAAAACAAGGTCACTTAACAACACGTCTGGCTGAATCACTGC
The DNA here is from genome assembly GCA_035628535.1 of Flavobacteriales bacterium. Taxonomy (GTDB): domain Bacteria; phylum Bacteroidota; class Bacteroidia; order Flavobacteriales_D; family UBA2798; genus DASPJQ01. The sequence continues at coordinate 313 of DASPJQ010000805.1, forward strand.
TTTTCCAAAAAAATCGTCTTTGGCAGAATTGCAGCAAATAACGTTTTGTAATTTTACGGGGTTTAAATATCCAAACACTTTGTTTTCTCTTTTAAGTGTGTTAAGGGTGATTTCATTTGTAGAATAATCGGTAAATATCCAGTATTTTGATTTCAAGGAATTGCTTACTATCCATTCCATGCTTTGGGCCTTTACGTTGTTTCCTTCAATTTCTTCAAATTCATAATAGCCCGAGGCGTCCTCCACGAGCTTAGCTGCAAAACTCTTATTACCGGGTACATGCCATATGTTGTCAATGGGTTTTCCTAAAATTACATTAAAACGTGGAATGGTACCACTTTTTGTAATTGATTCATACATGCGTTGTCCCTGTTTCTTTACGTTTTGATAGTTTCGGGCAATGGAATCAAAAAAAGAAATCGCTTCTTGTTTACCCGCCAATAACCCCGCCACTTTGACCCACTCAGCCCTGCCCAAAGGATGCTCTTCCAGATATTCGGCATTGTTTACCACAACAATTCCCGCTTTTTCGTAATCGGAATAATCGCAGCCGTTGCACGGGTAAACCATTAAAACTTGCGGATTCAATTTTATAATGATTTCCCTGTTCAGGTTATCGTCTTTCCCCAGTTCAACAACGCCATTTTTTTCATAAACGGCTTTTAAGCTTGAATCCTGTAAATATACCATGGCCGACATACCTGCAATTGATGTACTCGACCCAATGGCATCAAACAAAAACGAGTGAGTTGTAGAAGTAATGGCTATTTTTTTAAAAGGTAAGTCGGTTTTTTTAAAATCAAGTACTTTGTAAACCTCAGTTGTATCGTGCGGGTTCCTGCTTGTCAGGCGTATGGTTGTTTCATTTTCATATACAGTAAATCCCAGGGCGTAGTGGGGGTGTAATACGTGTTTGGTGAATTCCCCGCCAGGGGCCTGTGATTTTTCTTCGTTGGTTTTTGAAGAATTACATTCAATAAGTAATGCAACACACAAAAGTATATAAGTTGCCTTAAAGGTGCGTTCCAGGTTGTTTGTAGGTGAGGTTCCGTGCATTTGCTAATTTCCAATTTTGCTAACTATTTTCGCTCCCGCATCAAATCCAGTTCCGTAAAATCAAAATCGGGGTTCGGGCAATCAATCACCATTTGCGACACGTGTTTTGATTCGTTATTTACAATGAATTTAACAGTTCCGCGCGGCAACGAAGGGACTTCCTTAAAATCGAAATAAAACAAATCATCTTTCCAGTAATTCAACTCGGCATAAAACATGGGCGAGTGGTCCATTTTAAAATACAACTTCCCACTTCTTTCTTCTACGGTTACGCTTCCATAAACTTTTCCACTGTATTGGCCAGCATACGCTTCGTAGTCCAATGGCGGTTTCATGCCAGGTATTGCACCGGCCCATTTTTTATCATTTTCCGCTTTTTCATTGGCGTTGTTCCTTGAAATAATGTCGTAATATTTTTTATAATAATTAAAACCCGGTTCTTCCATCATAAAATCAAGCACATCATAAAAAAGCACGCCCGGTAAGCCTACACCTGCATTGCAAAGTATCACCAGTCCAAACTCATGCTCGGGAACAAAAGCGGTATGTGAAATCATGCCGTCCAGTCCGCCTGCATGGTTCACGACAAGCGCTCCATGGTAATCAAACATATTAAATCCCATACCATAAGCGCTTAGGTGTTTGCTTGGATGCAATTTTTGCGAAACAAAACTAATGGGTGTTGCTGTAACGGGTTGTATAAGTTTTGAAAAAGTGGTGGCGTTCACCAGTTCTCCGCCTTCATATTTTCCTGAATGTACTAACACATCAAGCCATTTCAGCATATCGGTAACCGATGAGTTAATGCTTCCTGCAGGGGCAATATTGTCCCAATTTACATAGGGTATCGGAATATTTTTCCCATCGGGCTGCGCATGCGGTGTGGCCACGTTGGTTTTTGGATTGTCTTTAATGGACGTATTGGTTCCTTTCATGCCCAATGGCATAAATATTTTTGTTTTCACAAAATCATCATAGGTCATGCCGCTTGCTTTTTCAATCACCAACCCGGCCGCAAGAAAATGAATGTTGGAATAGCCGAATTTTTCCCTGAAACCATATTTGGGTTTTAAATGCCGGCTGCGTTCAACAATTTCTTTGCGTGAATGCGTGGAACCGTACCATATCAAATCGCCCGAAAACGTTTCAAGGCCGCTATGGTGCGTCAGTAAATCCCGTATGGTCATTTCTTTGGTCACATAATCATTATAGGCCGCAAACCAGGGTAAATGATCAATCACTTTGTCTTCAAATTTCAGTTTTCCTTCCTGTACCAGCATGGCAATGGCCACGGCCGTAAAAGCTTTGGTATTTGAAGCAACGCCAAAATTTGTGTTTTCATTTACGGGGTCATTTTTGTCCTGTGTGCAGGTGCCAAAACCTTTTGCAAACACTACTTTTCCCTTGTGCACAATACCAACAGCCAGGCCTGGTACATTCCATGTTTTTCGCGCATTTTCAAGCATGACTTCCAATTTGCCGTAATCACGGTCGGCAAGTGGAGCCAGTGTTTTACTGAAATTTTCGCTTGTTTTTTGGGCTTGTCCCTTTACGGCAATCAGCAATAAGAGGCACAGCAAAATGTTATTTCTCATACTTAAAAATTGAGGTAAAATTCGCTTGTTAATTTACGGTATTCGGCACTATGTTGGCCTGTTTTATCATAAATAAACAGCTTATTTTCGCCAACATCGCATTTTTTAAGGCGGCATTCCACCAAAATACGTTCAGGTTTCTGCTCGTTTTTAGTATAAATCATGCATTTTCTGGAAAGGTAATACCCGGCATGGTTGATACATGATAAAATTTCATGTGAATGCATTGCCGGTATAATTAAGGTGAAGCGTCCAAGCGGGTTCAGCATTTCCGTTGTTTTTAGCATGAACGCGGCAAACCGTTCGTTTGTAAAATGCCTGGCTGTAGTCCTGTTTTCAACCGGTGTTTCAAGCGCATTGATAAAATACGGGGGATTTGTTACAATGTGATCGAATTTCTGGTCAACCTTCCATTCAAAAAAATCACCCGGAATAAGCGTAAGCCTTTCACGCCATTTGCTTTTAAAAAAATTTTCCCTTGCCTGTATGAACGAGTTTTCGTCCAGTTCAATTGCATGTACAAGGCACTGGCTGTTTTTTTGCGCGGCCATTAAAGCAATAATGCCGCTGCCGGTCCCGACATCCAATACCGATTCAGCGTTTGTAAAATCGGCCCATGCTCCAAGCAGCACCGCGTCAAATCCTACTTTGTGTGCGCACAAATGGTGCATCACCTCAAATTGTTTTAACACAAAAGGCTTATTGTTCTTCTTCCCTCTCATCGGTATCCAATGTCAGGTACATGTCAACCAGTCCTTCGGGCAGGTCGGTGTAAAGAATTTTGTTTATACGGTCAATTCGCTTAATAAAAAGTTTTTGCAGCGGTATCAGTATTTCTTTCTGGTTGAAGGTGGTGCTGGCAACCATGCTTGATCCGTAATCGGTTACTTCGGTAATCATACCAATATTGCCCTTTACTGCATCATGTATGGTATACCCGTCAAGTTCATGAAAATAAAAATCAGTGTCGCCCAATGGCGGTAAAAAGCTAAGGGGTAAAAAAAGAATGTTCCCGGTCAATTGTTCAGCCTGCAATTGCGTGTCAACACCTTTGAATTTTACCTGCGCAAAATTGTTCTGTTTAATGGTGATGGATTGAATAAAAAAAGGAACCAGTTGTTTATTGATTTCAATAAAAACTGATTCCAGTTTCCTGTATCGGTAGGCATCGTCCACGTCAAGATGAATGGAACAATCGCCTTTCAAACCAATTGCCTTAACTACGTATCCGAGGTTAAAACACTGGTCAATGGTCATTATTCAACTTTGTCGGTTGTTTCAGGTGCGGTTTCAGCGGCAGGTTCTTCCTTGGCGGTTGCTACGGCCTCCTGTTGCTTGGCAGCAATTTGTTTGGCTTTTGCAGCGTTCACATCGCTCTCGTGTTTTTTACGGTTGCGTGTGTTCTCCTCGGCTTTTTTGGAAAGACCTTCTTTTTTACCTTGAATTTTCGCTTCTTTTTCTTTTGCCCATTTTTCAAATTTGGCATCAGCCTGTTCCTGGGTCATGGCGCCTTTTTTAACGCCAATGTTAAGGTGGTTTTTGTACATCACGCCCTTGTAAGCCAAAATGGCCCTGGCAGTGTCGGTGGTTTCGGCACCAGCGCTTACCCAATGCAAACAACGGTCAAAATGAATGTCAATGGTTGCAGGATTTGTGGTTGGATTGTAAACTCCAAGTTTTTCGATGAACCGGCCGTCACGTGGTGAACGACTGTCAGCGGCTACAAGATGGAAAAAGGGCTTTCCTTTTTTTCCGTGGCGTTGCAAACGAATTTTAGTTGCCATGTTCTTTAATTTTTTGGGTACGCGACCCGGTTAATTAATTAGTTATTTAAGTCCCTTACACGAAGGTGGGTGCAAATGTAGTTTGATTTTTGTCGAGGGCACAAAAAAGGGCACATAATTTTTTGAATTTATTTAAATAATTGATTTTCAATTCTTTTTGGCCGCCTTTCCGGCTATCGCCCATAGTCCTCGTCACTCGTACCTCGTGTCTGCGGGCTATTTGGCTCTATCCGGGGCGGGGTTAACGCGTAAAATTTAGGGATTTTTCGTTTTGTAATCAAGTTTAATTTTGTGCTCCCATGGCTTCAGCCACCATGCGCAGTAAATTATTGAACCAAAATTTCCTGCATTAAAAGTGTTACAACGTCTGGCCCGAAGGCACTGACGGATATTTTACGCCAATCGGACCAATAAAAAACATTTCGCATCCACTTCAAAAAACCCGCCTGACCCGTTCCCCAAATCGATAATTGACAATTGTTAATTGATAATTCCGCTTACCATTTCTTAAAAATCACAAACACTGCACCAAACATGAGCAAAAAACCCAATCCGTAATTCCATTTAAATCCCTCTCCAAGATAAATTGATGCAAATAAAATAAACACCAAAAGGCTAACGGCCTCTTGTATGGTTTTTAATTCGTACGGACTAAATTTTAAGGCACCCAGCCGGTTGGCAGGTACCATTAAACAGTATTCAAATAAGGCTATTCCCCAACTAATGGCAATAACTTTCCACATGGGTATATGTTCAAATCCGGCTTTGGTGTGCCAGTACCAGGCAATGGTCATAAAACAATTGGAAAGCGAGAGCAAAATGATTGTTAACATGCTAAAAAATTTAGTTGAAAAATTGCATTGCAAAAATATAAAGGATTTTATTGCGTGCAATGCAAGTTAAACATTTGTAATACAGTTTCTTAAATCGCAAACACCGTTCAATTTTAAACAGGTCAAAAGTCCCGCGTTAAATTCTGTCCCGCTATTTAATTCTTTTGTTGTGGCGCTACAACATTGTTTTTACCCAATTGCCTGCATCAAAGCAACTTTTCTGGTCTGTATTAGTCTCCTTCAAAGAATAAAATTCTTAACTTTCAGGACTTTTTAAATCTACACACATGAGCAAATTATACAAGGCCTTGTTTATACTCGCACTTGGCACACCGCTTACTTCAACCGCACAGGTTTTCTGGACCGAGGATTTTGATGCTGTAGCATGTCCTTCTGATTGCATCTTGCCTTACGCAGGTGTAAATGGTAACTGGACAGGTATCGCAACCGGCTTTTGCGGTCCCGAACGTAACGATTGGTATTATAGCTGTGCTGAAAATGGAAATGCAGCTGGTGTTTGTGGTTCTGGGTGTGGATCTGACAATTCGCTACACATTAGTTCAAAC
>DASPJQ010000806.1:0-2083 GCA_035628535.1 Flavobacteriales bacterium
GCGATTCAGTGTACGAAGAAATAACGGAGCGTTTTGACCGGCATGTGATAACCGCGCAGTTGGATTATGTGAACCCTACTGAAAAGCATGGGCGTTTTGAGGCCGGCCTCAAATATATGGGCCGCATCAACAACCAGGAAATAAATGTACTGAGCAACGTTGGTATGGACCATATGTATGCGGACCTAAACCGAAGCAACGGTTTCAATTACAATGACGCCATTTTATCGGCTTACGGTATTTATGCCAACGCCTGGAAAAAGTTCAAATACCAGGCTGGTTTACGGTTTGAGCAGGCCCTTACGCATAGTTACCAGGTAACGCTCAACAAAACGTTTGACAGGGATTTTTACAATTTCTTTCCCAGCGTTCATGTAAAGTATGAAGTAAAGGAAGGTTCTGAATTTTCATTGTCGTACAGCAGGCGTATTAACCGCCCGGGAAATAATCAACTTAACCCTTATCCCGACTATTCCGATAAGCTTAATTACCGTTTTGGCAATCCTTATCTGCTGCCCGAATACATTGGCTCGTATGAACTCAGCTACGGCAAATTTTCGCGCCTGCTTTCCTATACATTTACCATGTTTTACCGCCATACTGTGAATAATTTTTACAGGTTAAAAACAGTTGATCCTGTTACCGGTATTTCAATTATATCATTTTCAAACGTAAGCCAAAGTCATTCTCCTGGGTTTGAAGCTACGTACAATCAATCCGTTTCAAAATGGCTTAGGGTAAATGGTAATGCAAGCGTATTTTATTATGTGCTGGAAGCTGACGAAGTTTACAATACCCCGCGCAATGAAAACATTTCATATACCGTTCGCGGTACGGCCAATTTTATGCTGAGCAAAAACATGGATTTTCAATTGACCGGAAACTACCGTGCGCCACAGGTTGTGCCACAAGGCATTTTAAAACCCATGTGGAATATAGACATAGGTTATAAAATTGATTTTTGGAATAAAAAAGCATCGTTAAATTTAAAGGTTTCTGACATTTTCAATACCCAACGCTTTCGCATTGATGCAGCCTTTGCCAATTATTATTCTGAAATTTACCATAAATGGGAATCGCGCACGGCAAATCTTACCTTTACCTATAAAATCAACCAGGGCTATGAACGCAAGGAAAAACAACGCGAAATGAATAGCAGTGAAGGCGGGGGGATGTGACAGGTTTGAAGTTGAAGGTTGGGAATCGCAAGGGCTAACAACGATTACAGATCGATTCACCTCTATAAAATTTAACGCTCAAGGTTTAAAAGATGGGAACATCAGTCACTGCAACACTATTAAGCCCTATCCCGCCAAAAAAATATTTAATGTTTATCGGTTGTTAAGAAATCATTCAGGCAACACTTTAAAATTATTTGCGTCCGTTAATCTTGTTAGTTTGTTCAAAATGGATAAACGAACAGTTTCTTAATTTTGAATTTAAAAGCCAATCCTTTTTAAACGTTCAATGGTTATTGTTGAAAGCGTTCAAAACTGTTACAATGGAAGTTCCGTAACCTCAAGCCTCAAGCCTCAAACCTCAAACCTTGAATTAAAAAAAAACACCCGGCAGATTTCTCTATCCGGGCGCTCCTCAAGAATTATGTTAAACTTATTTGTTTTCTTAAGCAATATTTTTGATTTTAGAGTTTGATTGTTGTTTTATAATAAATCCAACTTCTGACTTCTTAAATCAATAATTTTTAGTATTTATTTTGACGGTATACTTCAGTTAATCCGCTGTCAAGTACCTGCGTGTCATTGTCAACGGGAACATTGTTGGGTTGGTTTTTTAAAATGATCCAGGCCGTCATAGCCCCTAAGAACCCCGCAAGGAAATTTAAAAATATACCGTATGCAAGCGCTTGCCCCTGGGAGTGTATGGTGCCGCTTTCAACCATTCCCGGAAGGATGGCAAACCATACAATGCATACAGGAATTATGTAGCTTAGTGCGCCAATGAATCCCCAGGCTGTTCCATTAAGGTTTTTTAATTTTGCTGTGCGTACAAATCCGCGTACCACTGCAATAAGGATGATGATTTCTAACATGTTGTTTTAGCTTTTAAATTGTTTTTAATAAAT
>DASPJQ010000807.1:0-1036 GCA_035628535.1 Flavobacteriales bacterium
AAACGTTGAACGTTTCGGCCTATTCAACCGGTATTTACCAACTGTGTGTTTGTATGCCTTCGGGTCGAAAATATTTGGCCAAGTTCAGCCGTTTATAAAGTATTTCCTTTTCTTTGTATTCCTTATGTACCTGCACCGCGAAGGCTTCAAAATAATTTTTGTTTCGTTCCTGCTATTTGGCGGGCTTGCGTTGCTTGCAGGATATTTCACCGGTTTTACCGGCATTGTCTTTTATCTTGCTTTGGCTTTTTGCCTTGTGATGTTTTTCCTGGTGATACAGTTTTTCAGGGTGCCCAGGCGTAATTTTATCAAAAAAAATAACCTGGTGGTTTCGCCTGCCGATGGTAAATTGGTGGTTGTTGAGCGTATAACGGAAACCGAATATTTCAAAGACGAACGTATACAAGTAAGTATTTTTATGTCGCCACTCAACGTTCATGTAAACTGGTACCCTGTAAGCGGAAAAATTGTTTATATGAAATTTCACCCGGGTAAATACCTGGTGGCATGGGACCCAAAATCAAGTACGGAAAATGAACGCACAACTGTGGTAATTGATAACGGTGTTGATCAAATCATGGTCAGGCAAATTGCCGGGGCAGTGGCACGCAGAATAGTTTGTTATGCAAAAGAAGGCGAACGAGTGGAGCAGGGTGCCGAACTGGGTTTTATAAAATTCGGTTCGCGGGTTGATGTAATATTGCCAAAGCATTATGCAGTAACAGCAACCCTCCAAACAGCCGTAAAAGGTCTACTCACTGACTTGGCAACCAGGTAATTAATAAAGGACGGGCCTGCATAAACCGCTTAATTGCCATTTGTACCTACATTAATTTAGGCGCTTACCCAGGTAACCGGTAATTTTGCCCGATTTTTTGACTAATTCGTCATTTAAAAGGCAAAACATGTAACTGGGCTACAAAAACTGCGTATTCATATAATTTTCAGAATACCTGTATAATTTAACTGTATTTTAATGAAACACAGCTACAATGCATTTAATTTGCCGGGGATGAAAAACGTCTACTTACTGTTT
>DASPJQ010000808.1:0-3124 GCA_035628535.1 Flavobacteriales bacterium
TATGAAACCACCTTTATTTCTTCCAGCACTTTTAATGGGTCTTGCATATGGGGTTTTTGGGCAAAACCAGGTAAAAATCAATGATCCTGTACCTTCAGGATCGGCATTCCTTGGAAATGCCACCGCCATTCATGACAACCAATTGCTGGTTGGGGCCATGCGCGGCAACGGGGCCGCTACCATTTGCGGAAAAGTGCTTGTTGGCAATTTTTCGGGCACTACTTTCAACCTTGAACAAACGCTTACGGCTTCTGATGCCGATACAGGTGATAATTTTGGCTGCTCAGTTGCTTTGTATACTGACCTGGCCGTTGTGGGTGCCAGCCATGACGATGAAGGCGCACCCGATGCCGGTGCAGCTTATGTTTTCAGGAAAGTAGGATCAAGCTGGATACAGGAGCAAAAAATTGTTGCGGCTGATGCCGATACGGCCGATAGTTTCGGTCAAAGCGTGAGTGTTTGGGATGACCGCATTGCCATAGGGTCGTTTGAGGACGACAACCTGGGCCACATCAGCAACGGCTCGGTTTACATATACCGGTTCAACGGTACCGCATGGGCACTGGAACAAAAATTAACGGCAACCGGCCCTTCCGATTTTGATTTTTTTGGTTACTCGGTTTCATTGTACGATACCACCCTTGTTGCCGGAGCTTACCTTGATGATGATATGGGTATCAACAGCGGGTCGGCATTTGTATTCAGGTTTAACGGCAGCAGTTGGGTTACCGAACAAAAATTGACTGCGACCGATGGCGCTGCTGGCGATGTTTTTGGGTTTTCCATTGACCACAATGACACCAGCATTGTTATTGGCGCTTACAGTAAATTTGTTTCACCTCATACTTCGGCAGGGGCCGTTTACATTTTCAACTACAACGGCACCGGTTTTACCCAACAGCAAAAACTAACGGCACCCGATTATATGACCGATGATTGGTTCGGGTACGCGGTTGGCTTAAGTGGAAAAACCATTGTAACAACCGCGTTTCATGACGATAACTTCGGTGCTGAAAGCGGCTCGGGGTATATTTACCGTTATAACGGCACTACCTGGATTTACGAGCTCAAAATTTATGCGAACGATGCCGACCTGGCCGATGAATTCGGGCAGGCCATTGCCGTTGATAATTTTAGCATATTAGTGGGTGCACCCAAAAATGACGATGGGTTTTCCAATGCAGGCAGCGCTTATTTATTCGATTTGTGTACGTACACGCCCGAGACGGCCATTTGCATGATTACCGCTGATTCGGCAACCAACGGTTTCAGAATAATAGCTCCCAAACCCAACACAACATTCATTGACAGTTTTATTATTGAGCGTGACAGTGCCGGCATGTACATACAAACCAATGCTGTTTCCTATGATTCATATACTGGTGAGGCCTATGATGCGGGTTTCAACATTGATAATGAACAGGGCAAATACCGCTTGCGTACTGTAAATTTGTGCGGGAATAAAAGTAACGGTTTGGCCACCCACGAAGGAATACTTTTGTCAGCCTACGTAAATGCATCGCTGGATGCTGTTTTAAACTGGACGCCTGCCGTTGGCTTTAGTTTTCCCTATTACAGGGTATACAGGGATGACGGTACCGGTGTGTGGACATTGCTTGGGGCCACCGTAAGTTCAATCCTTACCTACACTGACGGGAGTCCGACATCCAGTCCCGATACCCGTTACGTAATCGAAATTCAAAAATCAACCGCCTGTTCATCACCTTCAGGTGGAATCACGAAAGCCTATTCCAATATTTTCAGTTTGTATGTTGACGGCATTGAGGAATTTGATCCCGGTAAACAGGTTAATGTATTTCCCAATCCGTTCGGAAATAATTTCACCCTATACGCGCCTCTGGCATTTACAGGCGATATTGAAATATTGACCCTTGCCGGAACAAAAATCTTAACTTTTAAGGCCAGGGGGCAAACCGAAGTTGTGGTTGATGCAAGCATGTTTGGCACCGGAATTTACCTGGTCAAAACCGGACACATTGTTAAAAAGCTGGTCAAACTTTAGGTATTTAAAACCAGTTTTTTATGAGATTATTTAACTAAAACCATAAGGTTTGTTTAAATATTCATGTTGGTGTCGGCCAATTTCCAATTTTATCCATTAACTGGTCGTTTAAAAAGATGGTTTCCATGCAACCTGGGCTCTCATTTGCGCGTCTGCTGTCTTATAAAATCCAACATTGACTACATTAGCCAACCAAAGGATTGAAAATTAGTTGTATTTTTATAGCTATCTAACTAAAAAAACGCACCAAATAAGACGAACGGTAAATTTTAAAGCAATTAAAATGAAAAAATCAAGTCTCACCCTTGTGGCCGCATTGGCCCTGTGCCTGGGAGCAAGCAATGAAACCATTGCACAGGAAACACACTCACACACGCACATTCCTGCCGCACGCGATCATGGCGTTGTTATTGACCTGAATAAAGCCTATGCCGATTTTGATTATAAAGCAGCTGAAAAGTTAATGGACGAAAAAGGCATTCCTGCATCTGACAGGAAAGGTTATTTAAAATACCTGAAAGGGCTTCACCTCAAAAAAAAGTACCCCGATTTTGTGTATACAAGTCCTGAACAGGAGCGTTGGGACGGTTACCGCCCAAGCAAGGAAGAAATGGCCAACAGCCTTAAGAGCAGTATTCACTGTGTAAATGCAAGTTTTGATAACCTTGATTTCACTAACTGGAGCGGTATGTATGGAGGTTATTCGTCAGTTACAACTCCTGGAATTGTCAGCTCTGGTATAAATGCCAGCCAGTTTGACGCAGGCGCGCGCCATACCATTTTAACAACTCCTCCACTTGATAACGATCCGGCTGGTGGCCTTACCGGTTATGATGAAATAGCCATAAACCCAATTTCGGGCTTGGCCGATATTCCTTTTCTTGCCCCTCAGGGTGGAGCGGTTTCATGCCGTTTGGGTAATGCCGTGAATGGTGCGCAATCTGAAAAATTAATTTATACCATGGATGTGACACCTGACAATACACAGTTTTACTACCAGTTTGCCGTGGTGTTGCAGGACCCCTTCCACGATGTATCAGATCAGCCGTTTTTTGAAATTTCGGTTCTTGACTCGTTGGGAAATCCTGTAGGTGGTGTTTG
>DASPJQ010000809.1:0-1108 GCA_035628535.1 Flavobacteriales bacterium
CAAATAAAAATCAATAACCTTTATGTTTAAGCCTGAAAGTTTCATCAGGTTCTCAAGCAATAAATCGTTTTCAAAATCCTGTGTGTAAAAAACATTGTCAACCAGGTTAGCTGCCGGCACCGACATTTTTGAATACAATGAATTATTGACCTTCGGCATGTTTAGCACGCGCGGACGGTCACGCGTGGTGATGATGATAACACCTGATGTATTATTTTGTATCCAGTTCTTAAATTCGGTAATGAATTTGACAGTGAGACTGGTGCCGTAGTTGTCACGTATGCCCGCATCCATTACTTCGGTACCCGGCTCAGTGGGTAAACTCACCATGGGCATAACAAACGGGAACGTTGCATTCATGCGTAAAGCTGTTGAATAACGAAGGTTAACCGAATTCTGATCCCTGAAAAAACGTTTGAACTCAATGGCCCCATCAGCAGCTATAAAATCTTTATCGTTATGGTAATTGAAATACGATGTATTTAGCGGTGAAATAATTAATTTACGACCATGATTGATAATGGTTGGCGATATGACTACCATTGGTATTTCAGCATTTTCTTCAGGCATCTTGTATTCATACAATCGTTTTGAAAAAGCTCCACGTAAATTATCATTTAATTCTTTTTCAAAAAAGTAACCGCGGTCAATGGTATAGGAATATGGTCCGTCTTTAAAGTGCTGGTAACGTATGAATACATCGCTGGTTGCTATGCAAAAAGCAACCGGGTTAAGTATGTCCTGCGACATGTATTCAAGGTATTTTTTATCACCCGGGTTTTTAATTTTACCAGCGTTTTGTTCCAGCAATAATTCACGGTAATACGATGCGCCAATCATACCCCCGGATGCACCGGTAATAAGGCGGCAATAACGTCCAAACATGCCGTTGGAAACACTGTCCAGTTTTTGCATTACAGTAAAAGTCCATACTGATGACCGTATACCGCCACCGCTTGCACAAAACAGTACCAGTGGCGGCTTATCAATGCCAAACTCATTTTTTAAGTTGCGTTTCCACCGGTTAAGTATTTCAATTGTTTCATGTTTATCATGTTCATAATTTACACTATCGGAATTAAAGCGTCTTATGATTTCAGGATCGTAT
>DASPJQ010000810.1:0-10332 GCA_035628535.1 Flavobacteriales bacterium
TTGAGAGTACAATAACGCCATGCTGATTTTTTTTGGCCCGGCTGTGCAGTTGTTTTTCAAGTATGGCCAGGGCATTTTCCTTGACAGATACTTTTTCGGCCATGTTGATACCATATTTGCTGCCGCGTATGTAACAGTACAGGCAATTGAACGAACAGCCGCTATAGCCGTTTATGGTATAATCGTCCAAAAACCAGGAATCGGTCCGATAGCTACCGGACTTCTTTTTTTGATTTAATATGCTTTTAACCGGTAGGGTGTGCGGCATTAAAGTTTGATGTTTGATGTTGTTGTGGGTATGTGTGCGTGTGCGTGTGTGTGTTGAAGCGATTTAACATTTGAGGAAGGGTTTACCTGTTGTATTTTGCGGCATACTTGGCGGTTCGGCCAAGGCCGATGTTTACTTTGGTGCGGAACCACGTTTTTACCTTCTTTTCGTCATTCAGTTCATCACGGTATTTTTTAATTATATCAGGATGGAATTTGGCGCAGGTTTTTGCACCCCAGCCTATACCCGTTTTGGTGTGAAAGCCGGTGGCTGTTGCCAACGACAGCAGAAGCTTATACATTTCTTCAACATGAATTTTTTTCAGCCCTTTTTTAACAGCATAATGCGTTGCCACACCAACGGTACGTACGGCAAAATCGGCTTTGTGTACCGTCAGTTTTTTTAAGAGCGGAATGGTTTTTTCAGGTTGGAGCAACAATGAAACGCCCATGACCCTTTCGGCAATAATATCGCAGCAATACCATTCATTGCCGTACAAAATGCATTCTACGGCCATTTTGAAACTGTCAGCCGGGTTCGTTAGCGCGTATTTTTGTAAAATAATGCCCGCCATAACATTGCCGCCAATGGTACGGTATTCCACAATTTGTTTGCAGGTCAAAAGTTGGTCTTTAACGGGAAGCTCAGCGCAAACCAACTCTGCGGCAAACTCCAGCACCGGAAAACGTATTTTTTTATCCAGCAATTGGTTATGAACGGCCTTTACAAATGGTGTTATGCCTTTTTTATGGTAAATGGTCAGGCTGCTTTCAACAATGGGTTTAACAAGGGTTTTTGATCCAATAGGGCTCATACAGGCGAAATTAAGGATTCAAGATGCATACATTACGAAAAACTACAAATTGTAGCCGCAAGCGGCCAACGGTACCGGCTACAGTTAGGTGTTCAGCTCATTCATGGTTTCTTTATAATTGGTTTTGGTAACCAGTAAACCAGCCATCATCAAAAGACTTGAAACAATAATTACAAAGAATAAAATACCCTCGTTAAACAAAGATGTTTGAAGACCGGCCGGTATACTGTAAAAAAGCACTATGGTAATTAGGCCGCGCGGGGCAATAAAAATACCAGGGAAGAGGTTGGCATGGGAAATAAACCGTAAAAAAACAAACCGCGTTACCGTTATGGTTAAAATAATCAGGCTTCCAACCAGCAACACGGTTGAGTCATTCAGCAGTTGCAGGTTAATGGAAAAACCAAACAGGACAAAAAAGAACGTGCGAATGATGAAAGCGGTTTCGGCAGTAATAAGTTTAAGTTCCCGGTTAATTACGGCAAGCCGTTCAATTTGCAGGTAACGGGCAAGCCTGCCTTTTATGTACAGTTTGGCATTGTTGAGCATGAGTCCGAAAATGAGGATTAACAATAGTGAAGGCAGGTGAAACATTTTACTGAGTGAATACACAAGGATTAATACTGCAAAAATCAGGTAAAATTTAACATGTGAGCGGGTGTAATTCAATACAACCAGCAAAAAAGCCGTGCTTGCAAATGACACGCCCATAATGATCAGCAGATCGGTGAAAAACTTTAGTACGGCAGCTCCGCTTAACACATTGTCCAGCACAACATAATTAAATACCATGATGCCAATAATATCCGAAAAGGTGCTTTCATAAACAATAAACTCCTTTTGTTCGGGCAGTAATTTGTGTACGCTTGGAATAGCGATGGCGCTGCTTATTACGCCCAATGGTACGGCATATACAATGGCATTTCGCAACGGCAGGGACAGAAATTCCATGAAAATGTAACAGATAATGCCGGCTGTTGCACATAAAATGAGTGTGGCTGAAAGAATGGATTTCCTGATAACAGGTAGTTTTTTTTGTTCAAGCTTCAGATCCAGGGTACCTTCCAGTACTATAAAAATAAGCCCCGTTATACCCAGCAATTCAAGAAGGATTCTAAAATCAGGAACCTCGTAATCAAATTCTTTTGCAGCATAATTCAGGAAAATACCCGTTGCAAGCAGAAGAATAACCGATGGTATGCGAAGTTTGGACGAGAGGATGTTAAAAACATAGGAAACAATTACTAAAACGCTAAGCGCTATCAATATGTAATATGGATTATTCACTTTTTTTCAATAAGGTACAAAATTAATGGAAGGCGGGTGCTTTTTTGTACCATCGGCAAAGTGCTAAAACCAGTTCTTTTTTGGCTGAGCTGCAGTGTTTTCATCCTGGAACTGTGAAAAATACCCCGGCTAAAATGTAGCCAGCCCTGAATACCGGCACAACTTACCAAAATTTTATTATTTTTAAAATATGGAGAACTATTTCCTTGAGAAAACGATAAAGACCCCACGGATAAGTGCCGATAAAACAGGCATCATATCCATTGAAGGAATCTGTATTTCTGAAAACGTATTTGCCGACTTGGGTGGAATTGTTTCCTGGTTGGACGCCTATATGGAAATACCCGCAGAAGAAACAACCATGAATGTACGGCTTGATTATTACAATACATCTACAGCGGCCGTATTGCGCGATATGTTTAAAACCCTGCAGCGCCTTAAATCAGGTGGTAAAAAAGTAACCGTTAACTGGTATTATGACGATGAAGATTCGGATACAGAAGATTCGGGATACCATTATGCTTCGATGGTAGACGTTGAATTCAATGTTATTCCGTATAGAAAATAGTTGAACCCGCTTTATCGGATGGCCGAATGGCGTGTTGTTTTCAAATTTCCCAGACACTGCTGCGCCTTTTTGGGCCCGGCTTAAAAAAACGCTTGTTTTTAAGAATAAAAGCCATGATGACATAAATAATGAGTGGCGACCCAAATGTTATAAAGGAAAGGTAAATAAAAGCCAGGCGTATGTTGCCGTTGTAAATGCCCATTTTTTTACCCAGCCAGGTGCACACACCAAAAGCCCCGTCCTCGGTCAACCGCCTGAATGCCCAAACTATTTTATTCGCCATAATACCTGTTTTTTGCCCACAGAGGAAGCGGAGGTTAACCAGTTTTAACAGAGGGATCCTCTGGGTATCTCCGGGTGTACTCTGTCAAGCCCTGTGCTCAACATTTTCTTTTTTCAGAATATGCAATCCTATTGCGCAAGTTAAACATTTTTTTTTGGTGCAAAAATTATTTTTCAACTCAATAAGGGCTTGTGAATCAAAAGCGGTTTTGGCTTCAACACCGGCTTTTTTATAGGTGTTTACAGCGGTGTTTTGTTCACAGGGTAACGCTTCAAGCAAATCAATACACCGTTCAGTCATATCAGGGTTTTGAATGTAACGGCTATAGGCGAACTGTACAGGTATAACTGCATTGATGATAACCGTGTGCATAAAACCAATGCTGGTTTGCTTGATGCTGGTTGTTGGTGAGGGTTTGCTAAAGCTGAAATGGTTGTCCCAGTAGTCACTTGCCGTACAGGTAAGCAATTCAATTAATTCCTGTATGCTGGTTGCCTCAACTATACGGGAAAACAGGTTGCGTTCGTGATAAATAAGGCTGGCAAGCTGGGCCAGGCGTACAGTTGGAAAATTATGTGGTCGCATGGCCGAAAATTTCCATTCAGAAGCGTAGAGGGGCTGGTATGTATATTTTATTGAGAACAGCCGGCCTGTTTGCGCAAGGTCCTTTGCATATTCGTTTGCCTGGCCATGAAGCAAACCGCTGTAATGAAATAAAAACGCCTCGGTACGTTCAAGCGAGTAACCTTCTTTTTGTATAACGGATAAAGGAAGGGTTTGGGCCAGACGCTCAAAGGCATATTTGTTGAGGTTGGTGCCAAAGGCTCTGGCCAGCATGATAAACGTAATTTGTTCCCAATTGTTGTGCGTTTTGGACAGTTCCCGTTCAATTGTTTTAAGGCGTGACTCAAGGCGGTTGAACAAGGCTCTTTCTTTTTGTGAACGTATAGTGACCCCGTCAATGTATTTTAACTGGTTTATGCAGGCAATGTCACTGGTATTTTCAATAAAGGTAAGGGCGTTTTTAAGGTCGGTTTCATTCACAAGGTCTTTTATTTCGGCCTGTATAAGCTCAACTCCGCTATGGGTGAAAACCGGCTGGTCACACTGGTAAACAATATGCAGAATTACGTTGTTATAAGCAGGGTCATGCTGGTGGCGGTGTTTTTCCCATTCACTAGAATTCACATGGATTTCAACATGGCCGTTCCATTCAATGCCGTTTATGGCAATGCGCGCGTTTAAAAAATCCGGACCTGAATGGTGATTGTGTATCCCGGGATGTATGACTTCAATGTTTTGCAGGTCAACGCTGTTAAACCGGTGATTTTTGAGTTTCCTGAACTTCCACAAATAATGCAAAACCGCCTCTCTCATATGTCAAATAAAGATACTTTTGTTTTTGCAACAAATGAAACCTGTTGAAAAAATAAAGGAGTTTACCGGTCATGCTGGAGGCGTTTATTGCCTGGAACGCGGCAGATTTGCATATACAGTTTTTTCGGGCGCGGCCGATGGTATGGTGGGTGAATGGAACCTGAAATCCTTAGAGCCTTCGGGTTTTTCGGTTAAAATGGACTCGCCTGTTTTTGCATTGCTGCATGTTGTTGAAATGCATTTGCTGGTTGCCGGACTTTTTAACGGTCACATTCACGTTATTGATCTTGAAGAAAAAAAAGAAGTAAAGCATTATCAATTACCGGCCAAAGGTATTTTTACGCTTTTTTACGATGCATGGACAAAACGGCTATATGCCGGTGGAGCCGATGGGGTGTTGAATGTTTGGAATGCGGAAACCTGGGAGCACATGCTTTCATTGCCGCTTTGCGAGGGAAAAATAAGAAAAATAATGCAGGGCAGAAACAAACAGGAAATGATGGTTTGTTGTATGGACGGCTCATTGCGTATACTGGAAACTGAATTTTACAACGAAGTTGCAAAAATTAATACCGGGAACGAAAGCGTAAATGCAGCCATGCTTACAGACAACGAAATTTTTACAGTAACAAAAGACGCGCGTATAAAAATATACGACCGGCTTGTGTTGGCTGAACTCAACAGTATTGCGGCACACAATTACGGTATTTACGACATTGTATGGTGGGGCCAAAACAGTTGTGCAACCTGCAGCCGTGACAAGACCATAAAAGTGTGGGATTTTAACCGGCTTACAGAACCTTTGCGTATTGATTTTAAAACGTTTAAAGGACATACACGATCGGTTAACGACTTGTTTGTTAGCGAATGGAATAATTACCTAATTTCAGCGGGTGATGATGGGAAAGTGATGGTTTGGAACAGGAATAATCAGCAAATTCGAAAATTTGAGAATTAGCAAATCAGGAGGCGAAACCATTGCCTGCAGGCGTTTTAAAAAGAAAGAAGCTCATGCACACACTACCGGCAGCAATCGGGATCAATACACATAGTTCACTACTCAATACCATACAATAAATCAAGTCTCAATAAAAAATATCTCATCATGAACGGTAATTATAAAGTCCCTCATCCAATTAACGAGCCGGTAAAACAATATGCTCCCGGCTCACCTGAAAAAGCTGAATTAAAAGCCATGCTCAAACAATTGCGCAGTGTTGAACTGGATATACCCATGTACATTGGCGGTAAAGAAGTGCGCAGTGGCAACACGGTGCGCCTGGCTCCCCCGCACGACCATAAACATACGTTAGGACATTTTCATAAGAGCGAAAAAAAACATGTGGACGAGGCCATTAGGGCTGCATTGGCTGCGAAACCAGCCTGGGAAAATTTGACATGGGAACACCGCGCCACTATATTTTTAAAAGCAGCCGATTTGTTGGCCGGGCCTTACCGCGCTAAAATAAACGCGGCCACCATGCTGGGGCAAAGTAAAAACGCATTTCAGGCCGAGATTGATGCGGCTTGTGAAATGATTGACTTTTTACGGTTTAATGTACAGTTCATGACCGAGATTTATGCGCAGCAACCCATTTCAGCCCCGGGTATGTGGAACAGGGTGGAGTGGCGGCCGCTTGAAGGGTTTATTTATGCGTTGACCCCGTTTAATTTTACAGCCATATCGGGCAATTTACCAACCTCATGCGCCATGATGGGCAATGTGGTGGTGTGGAAGCCTTCCAATACGCAGGTGTACTCAGCAAATGTGCTCATGGAAGTATTTATGAAAGCTGGCCTGCCTGGTGGCGTAATCAATTTAATTTACCCCAGCGGACCTGATGCAGGTGACGTGATTTTTTCGCATCCTGATTTTGCCGGAATCCATTTTACAGGATCAACGGGTGTGTTCCAGGATATTTGGAAAACCATTGGAAACAACATTCACAAATACAAAGGTTACCCGCGCATTGTGGGTGAAACAGGCGGAAAAGATTTTGTGATGGTGCACTCCCATGCAGATGTTGATATTATTGTGGCTGCATTGACCCGCGGTGCATTTGAATACCAGGGACAAAAATGCTCGGCTGCATCGCGTGCATACATTCCGTCCAATTTATGGCCAGCGGTAAAGGAACATATGCTGAAAGAACTTAAGTCAATTAAAATGGGGCCTGCCGAAGATTTTTCAAATTTTGTGAATGCAGTGATTGACGAAAAATCATTTGACAAACTGGCCGGATTTATTGACCGCGCCAAAAAGGACAAAGATGTTGAAATAATTGCAGGCGGTAATTACGATAAATCAAAAGGCTGGTTTATTGAGCCGACTGTTATTTTGGCCAACAACCCGGGTTACGTTACCATGTGCGAGGAATTGTTTGGGCCGGTATTGACCATTTACGTGTATCCTGAAAATGAATTTGAAAAAACACTGGACATTGTAAATACAACCAGCCCGTATGCACTTACAGGAGCATTTATTTCAAATGACCGCTACGCCATTGAGCTGGCTACAAAAAAATTAAGCCATGCAGCCGGTAATTTCTATATAAATGATAAGCCTACCGGGGCGGTAGTGGGTCAACAACCCTTTGGCGGTGCAAGGGCATCAGGCACCAATGACAAAGCCGGTTCCATGATCAATTTATTGCGATGGGTGAGCCCGCGTACAATAAAAGAAGTGCTTGTATCACCAACTGATTATCGTTATCCGTTCCTGGGTGAAGAATAAAAAGATTTCAAACAGAGAAATTTCAAACAGAGAAAGGTAAGGAATGACCATGAATTAGTATATTTCTCTGTTTGAAATTCTCATAGTTTCACAATCTTCATGTCGGCCGGTTCACCACCAGCGGTAACATTGAGTGTTAAGACCCCTCGTGCACCGTTTCCAAGATTGAGGTTTACACGTGCATGGCCGTTTTCCAAACTTGTTTCGTATTTATAAACAATAACGCCTTCGCTGTTGGTGACCTCTACGTTTACATCCACGTCATTTTTGTTTTTACCCACTTCTGATTTTAAAATGTTCAACACCATGCCTGAGTTGCCCGGTACCAGTTGCAACTTTACATTGCCGTTTTGCCCGGCCGGACCCGTTCCGGCTTCTTCTTCCTCTTCGGACGTGTTGGTTGATTCGGTGTTTTCAACCATTTCGGTGTTTTCAACCATTGTTTCTGCGGCATTGTTTTCGGTTTTTGCCGTATCAATAATTGTTTCAGTTTTTGTTTCTTCAACGGTTGCTATAGTTGAATCAGTAACCGTGCTGTCATTTTCGGCCAATTCAACAGATGTTTCATTTTTGCCCGTTTCTTCCGTTTTTTCAATTTCTTCAATAGGTTCTTTTTTAGCGGTTGTATCGGTAATTTTTACCCTAACAGTAGCAAAGGCGCAATAAGGCACCTGCACGCCCGGCATGGTATCGCTTGACCGGGCAAAACCAATAAATGTGGAATCATTTACAGCGTCAAACCAGGTGTAGCCACCACCCATGTTGCCCGATTTGATCCGCGAAACCCAATTGACAACACCTTTACCGGCCGGGTCAAATTCCATGAACACATTTTCGTTTTTACGCGAAGGTTTGTAAGGGCTTTTTTTCGTGGGAATGGTATTGCCAACGGGTAAATATATCAACCAGGTATTGTTTTTGGTAAGTGTCATTGCAACGGCTTTACCAAGCCCAAGAGAACCCTCGGGTACAACGGTGCGGTTGCCTGCATTAGCTCCAGTTTTCAACTGGTAATCGTAAATGATTTCGCCTTTCCTGTCAAATTGTACAAATAAAAATTCGCCTTTATCGCGTTTATAGTTTTTGTTGCCTACACGCATTTCATTGCCCACATCAAACACGGTGGTAAAATAAAACATGGGTTGGTTTACCCTATCAAAGGCAACCTGGTTGATGTAAAAATCAGATCGCTGGCGGGATTCGGCATCCACTTCAAATTTTTTATCAAACAGCTTTTTCGGGTTGCCGTTTTCGTCAATTTCAAGTAAGATATACCGGCCGATTTCAAATGGATATTTCACCTGTTTTGTTTTTTCATCCAGTTTATAATCGTACCCGGCTATATAGCTTTTTCCCTCCGGTCCGGGCTCAAAAACATCAATGTATTGGTTAAATATTTCGGTCCGCCATTCTTCACGCCCATTGGGGTTAAGGCAAACCAGGGCGTGGTCCATCATGCGCGTACCGTTTTTGCAAACCAGTACATATACTTTTCCATCGCTGTTGTACCGTACGGTTGACCGTGGTAAATAAAAATCGTTGCCCAGTTTACGCGACCAAACATATTCGCCTGCAGGGTTCAGGCGCATAACAATGTTGTTGTTGTTTTCGGCAAGAAAAACCCCGTTGTCACTGTAAAAGGCCATGCTGCTTACCTTGTTCCCGCTGTTGTCGTTCAGGGCAAGGTATAAATTGCCGGCAGGGTCGCAATCAAAATCGGCTATAGGCGTTTGTGAGGCAAAACCCCATTTGTAATTCCCTTTTTTACCGAGTTTAATGATGAGGTAAGCGTAGGATTGACCCTGTATCTGGATATGGTCATTTATACTTTTACCTTTGATGACCAGTTTCCCGTAACTTTTTACATATACATAGGAATTGCCGGCTGTATCGCATACAATTTTTTTGACTTCTGAAACCATGTTGGAATTGTTCAGGTAGTCGTTTGAAATGCTTGTAAACGTTTTAACCTGCTGTGGTACGGCAGGCAACGCAATGACCAGGAGAAAGAATGCAGTAAGGAGCAGGTTCCGTTGCATGGTAAGTGAAAGATACGGTTTTTTTATTAGAACGCATGCATGCCCAAAGGTTACACCTCTATAGAAACTGTTTTAACAGTTGCCCGTTTTGCTTTGGCCTCTTCGCTGTTAAACTGCATTTTAAATGCTTTAAAATTACGTTTAAGGGCTTTTTTTTGAGCAAGGGTCCATTGCCTGGTATAATAGGTTTTGCCTTGCGCAACACTGGTTTGCGGCACGTTTGAACGACCGCCCTGGTTCAAATGATCAACCGTTTTCAGGTAAAGCGCATGGGCATGTTCCATTACTTTTATATGAACATCTTTTAACGTTTCATCACCGTTTAGAGGTGTCAATTCGGTTGTAACAATGTTTCCCGAATCAATCCCGGCATCAATCCACATAACGGTATTGCCTATTAAATGCAATTGGTTGGTGGCAATGCACCAATTGGTGCAATTCGGGCCGCCTTTAATGTATGGCGACAGACCTGTGTGCAGGTTCAACAGGCCAATGGCCGGTTGTACTGACAGTAATTTTTCACGAATAAGGCGGGTGCCTGAAACCAGTACAACATCTGGGTTAATGTTTTTTGTAAATTCAAAAGCCTGGTTGCTGTTTATGTTTTCAACCTCCATTTTTGGCACAAGAGGCAGGGCAGGGTACGAACTGCTGTAAAAATCAAGCATGCCGAACCACGATGCATTGATTTCTTTTAAAAAAAGTTTCTCGTAAATTTTTCCCGGAATTTCACCAATTTTTCGTTTGGTACTTCCTGTTTTGGTTTCAACCACGATACCGGCCAACCCGAAACGTTGGTGCATTTTGTGTGCCAGGGCCGCCTGGTTGGGCGCATCGTTTATCCACATCACTAACTTCATCTATATTTTATAAGTGATTTAATGTTTTCAAGGCGGTTGCTTATCCGTAGTTTTGTTTTAAACCAGCTTTCGTTGTAAAGTTCAATGCGTGGAATTTCAAAT
>DASPJQ010000811.1:0-3075 GCA_035628535.1 Flavobacteriales bacterium
CAGCTTTAACTCTGCCAAAGTAATTTATATTCTCATCCCTATCCTCATTATTCCCCAGCTTCTTTTCAGCGGTGTAATTGTTAAGTTTGACAAACTGCACCCATGGTTTGCATCACAGTCAAGCGTACCATGGATTGGAAACGTTATGGCATCGCGTTGGGCGTATGAAGGAATGGCTGTTGCCCAGTTTAAAGACAATGAATTTGAAAAACTTTTCTATCCGCTCAAAAAGAATAAAAGTTTTGCCAAGTGGAAAAAAGATTATTGGGTAAAAGACCTTGAAACAAAAGTATCGGATGTTCGCAGGGGACGTGGCGATACCGCACAACTTAAAAAGCTGCAGCACGACCTTGAAATTTTGTACAACGAAATCAATGGCGAAATGAACTTTGTGCACGGTGTAACCATGCGATTGGTTGACAAACTTGTTCCAAAAGACAAAGACGGCCAAATTGATCCTAAACAGGTTGATGACGCTACATTAAATGAAGCTGAAAAATACCTGGGCATTTTGAAACAACATTACCGCAATGTGTTTAATGATAACGAAAAATCCCTGGACAAACTGACTCAGCGCATGCAAAAGGACAGTGTGGATGCAAGCGGTAAACTCGTTTTTAAAGGCGCTGAACGGTATGATCAGTTAAAGAGCGATTACGCCAACGAGAGCCTTGAAAATTTCGTGACCAATTACGCAGAATTTGATTATACGGTTGAAGAAAACGGCCATTTGGTCCAGAAAAAGGAGCTCATTTACCGCGACCCTTACGATAAGGGCTTTTTTGGCGCACACTTTTATGCACCGCGTAAACGCCTGTTTGGAACTTACATTGACACCTATTGGGCCAACGCCATAGTGGTATGGGCCATGACACTTATACTTTGCATTACGTTGTACTTTGATGCCTTGAAACGTTTGCTTGAAGCGTTTGGTAAAATAAGGTTATTCCCTAAGAAAAAAAGATAAACACAAAAAGGTTGTTCAACCGAATGGCCTTTGATTTAATCCTTTTTAAGCATTAACGGCTTATTGATGCTAAACCTGCCGTTTGTTACTTTAAGCAAATATATTCCGCTTGAACAGGCACCAAGATCAATCTTAACCGAATGCACACCGGGTTCGTACGTGGTTTCACCCTGGTTATACATAACCTTTCCCAACAAATCCACCACTTGCATTGCCAACCGTTTAGGTTGATCAAGCATAAAATCAAGCGAAATTTCACCACTTGAAGGATTTGGAAAAACATTCAACGGCATATCCAATGCTGACGGTTCAGTTATTCCTGCTGTGTAACTTAGATTAATGTCATCAATGTAAACGTTGTTCCCTCCATTTGAATAAAAAATAAATTTAAACCTGAAATCGTTTGTAAAATAGGTTGATGGAATTGAAGCGATACCAGTTTTCCAGTCACCCGTTCCCGATGGTATAAAGGCTGTTGAAACAGGTGCGGCCGTTTCAAGGGCCGGGCTAATGATGTTAGCGCGGGGTGACCATGGGCTGTTACAATTATTGGTAGCATACACCTGCAGTTTATCATCGTTAACAGCTGAGTCCTTTAATGCATAGGCATATTTAAAACTTACGTAAATGGTGCCCGTTGCTCCCGAAAGGTCAATTACCTCGCTGATCAATTCATCTTTCGTGCCCAAAGGATTATTAAAATTGTCAAGCATCACGCAGCTTGAACCGCTGTAGGCCGTCCCTGTTAACTCGAAGCGGTTGGATGCATCAAAACTGTTTTCAAACCACTGCAAACCGTCCAATGACACTGTTGTTTCAAAACCTTCGGTGAATGGAAAAGGGTTTCCCGAATCGGGCAATACCGAAATGAAGTTGGTCTTGGTCACTGTTGCCGAATCATTGTCGGTATAAACCTTTAGTATGACATCATATTTTCCAGGCGTTGTATAAGTAACAGAAGGATTGGCCGCTGTTGATGCTGATGGCGTTCCGCCCGGGAATGTCCACACCCGGCTCACAACGGTATCATTGTAAGAAACATCGGTAAAAGCAACCGTGTTAAGCGAGCTTTCGCAAACCACTTGTTTATCGCTTATAAAATCGGCCGCACACAAATTATTTTGGTAAACACCGGTTGCCGCCAAATTGGCTGGAGTCCACAAATTATTTCTGCCGGCAATGGGCGAGTTCAGGCAAGCCTGCATGCGCGTTTTTTGCCCGTAAGTGAACATGCGGTTGCAATAGGAATAATCCATGGTGTTTTGAACATTGTCAACCGCGTTACCACACGATGCACCGGTTAAATTACAGGTAACCCATCCTTTTGTAGGCGGTGTATCGGCCACCGAATCGCTGCTGCTGCAATTGGCCGTATCATCGCACGGCAAATAATAAAAACCCGGAACGTTGTTACCTCCCCAAATGTGGTGCAGGTTCAAATAATGACCGCACTCATGCGCAAAGGCTACCGACTTCATATAGGTTGATGTTCCTATGCTCCCTACATAGTCATACGCTATTACAATGCCGTCCCATGCAGGAATAGTATCAGCATCAGCAGGCCATA
Organism: Flavobacteriales bacterium; assembly: GCA_035628535.1. GTDB lineage: Bacteria > Bacteroidota > Bacteroidia > Flavobacteriales_D > UBA2798 > DASPJQ01. The sequence goes on from DASPJQ010000811.1 coordinate 2,535, forward strand.
CGCAATGGCCCGCTAAACCTGCAGCATTTTTTACAATATAAACATTCAGGTATTTATCAGGTGGCCATTGCACCAGTGATTTTACCGAATGGTCGCCAACCGTTGTTAAAGGAGATGCAATGCGGTTTATTCCCCTGGTACAATTGCCGTCAGGATCAATTTGTGCAAGTGCAAATTCAATATCGCAATCGGCATGAATGGGTTTAAAAGCTGCAACTATGCTCCCCGTATCGGCTAACTGTTTACGAAAGGTTTTGTTCAGGATACTTAAACCGTCCAGTATTTGCGCATCGCTTATATTCTCAGTTCCCCATTGATGTATAACATGAAAAACTATTGGTATAGTATAGGTAGCCGACCGTGTATGTCCCGTGTGTGATCTTTCCCATGCCCGGGTATGCGCTGATAATTCTTTATCACGTTTGATGACTGCTTCGGCAATTTTTGGGTTTGTTCTCAGCGTGGAAATGCGCAGCTCATCGGCCCCGCAATATTTCAGATCATTTTGCGAAATAGAAGCCTTAAACGAAAAAAAGCTTAA
>DASPJQ010000812.1:0-2012 GCA_035628535.1 Flavobacteriales bacterium
GTGAGCAGGCCAATAAACAATAAACGGAACATGCAATTGATAAGTGGTGTAATCACTGGTGTGACCCCAATAGCCCAAACCATTATCGTTAAATTCGTTGCCGTGATCTGAAGTAACAATGACTATCGTGTTGCGTAATAAATTTTGTTGCTGCAATGCAGCTAAAGCTTGTCCTGCTAATGCATCATCAAAATGAACCGCATTTTTATAGCGATTTAAATATGGCAACCGTGGCGAGTTCTTATCCAGTTCAATGCGCGAGCAATCACTTACTTGCGGTTGAAATATAGCTGGGTAATGTTCTGGTTCGCAAAATGTATGCGAAGCATCGTAAAATAAAAACCCAAAGAAGGGTTGATTGCGCTTTACGTGCTGCACAAATTGAATAAAATCTTGTGTAATGCGCTCATCACGCTGGGTGGGCCAATCGCCAGGTGTTTCTAAACGTAAATTTGGCACATTCACAAACACTGTTTTATCCAACGCCGGAAATTTCAAGGTAGCGCTTTTGAAAATACCAAGCTGATAATGTGCGCGCATGAGCTGATTGATAAAAACGGGGCCCTGCTTCTGTTGTAACATCGCATCCCAATAATAATAGGGAACCGAATAAAAAAATGAAAAAGTTCCAGGACCAGTTGCATTACCACCACTGGAATGTGCGTTAAAAACCCAAGCATTTTTAGCAAAACGTGCAATATTCGGGGTTGTTGCTGAATCCATAAGATCCCCTCGCCAGCCGTCTAAAAAAATGAATACAATATTCAACGGTTGCTTGGGCGTCGTGCACTGCAGTGGATGTAAAGGATAATGCAATTTTTTTGCTTGCTCACGCGGATCGACGATCAACACATTGCCTGCGGTTTGCAAATTATAAATGCCGACGCTTTTTGGTAATAATAAGCTATAAAAATTATCTAGAAATGGAATAACTTTCGCTTCATTGATAATTTGATAGGTTAATGCATTGCCTCGCAAACTGGGTTCGTCCACAATTGTTGCATAAATTAAATAAATGTAATTGAGCGCAAATGCAGCGGCCCAACTAACCAGCACTTGCCATAAAGGCCATGCTTTTAAATGCTCTTGGCTATAGCGCGCAACGCGCCAAAACAATAGGCCTTCCACCAGAAATAAAAACAGCAGTAAGATTATAGCCAGAAATACTTCTTTCCAAGATAACAATAAAACTTGCCACACATCTCCAGCACGCAATACGGTAATGAATACGCCAAATCCGTGAAAATGAAACATTTGATAAATAAACGTATCCAATAAAATGCAATAAACAATGAACGCATACAAAATAATCGCCAATATTTTAGCGATTTTTTTCAAACCCAATAACGCAAGCCCTGCGGTAAAGAGCCACACGGGAAATAATAACAAAGAAAATTGCACTAAGGCGCCGCTAATTAAAAAAAAGCAAACTGTTGCTACAGCGCTAACACCGCCACCTGCAAACAACATCAATGGAGATGGCATGGCCGTCAAATAATTCAGCGACACCAAAAACAGCAACGCAATGTTGCAGCCATAATAGCGCCACAGCGTTAAGAAAGAATGATTAGTGCGACTTGAAAAAATAATTGAGCTGCTCCATCGATTGTTGGATTAAATGTACATCCGGTTTTGCGTTTGGCAACGATTTACCGGTGCGCGTTTTAATGCCAATGTTTCCTTGCGGATAAATTCGCGTTACTTCATTGGGTGTTACAATACCATAATCAATATAGCTGTTAATAATAAAAAAGGGTGCCTGCTGCGTTGTAACGAGCGAAGTGCCAACACTGTATGTGGTCGCCGGACTTTTGCATCCCAAAGCGTTTTGCATAAAAAATGGCACCACATCGTAATGCGTAGTTTGATAATTAAAATAGCGCAGGCCTTGTTTAGGCCAAGCCACAATCATCGGCACATGAGTTTGATAGATACTAAAATTGCTAGCATGCCCCCAATAACCCAAACCATTATCATTAAATTCCTCACCGTGATCCGCGGTAATAACCACA
>DASPJQ010000813.1:0-2955 GCA_035628535.1 Flavobacteriales bacterium
GCGGTTCACGTTGGGGCAACCAATGGGGCAGCGGCCGTGTAAGCGGAAGCGATAACCGTGGAGGACGTGGCCGTTCACAGGGAAGAAGCCGTGGCGGGTATGATTCATCTTACGATGACGATTATGGGGACGGTCGCAGCGAGCGCGGTGGAAACCGTGGAGGCCGTTCACAAAGAAGCAGCCGCTCACAAGGTTCGCGTAGTTCACGCGGTGGTGGTGGCGGACGCGGATTTGCGGGCATGGACCCTGAATTGCAACGCGAAATTGCATCAATGGGCGGACGTGCATCACACGGTGGTGGACGTGGACGCGGTGGTAACCGCGGTGGCGGCCGTTCAGTTAGAAGCTCACGTGGCCAGGGCTCACGCAGAGGACAAGGAGCTCGTTCGTCACAGGGAGGTCGCAGCCAGGGAGGTAACCGTGGCGGTGGACGCTCACAAGGCAGCACCCGTTCGCAAGGTTCGTCACGAAGCGGAAGCTCATCACGCGGCCGCAGTACTTCAGGCAGCAAACGCGGATTCGCATCCATGTCAAAAGCTGAAGTAAGACGCATAGCAGCTATGGGCGGGCACGCTTCGCACGGTGGCGGCCGCGGTCGTTCACAAAGCACCCGTTCACGCAGTAAAAGCAGATAAGCATCCAAAAGAACAAACAAACAGGTTGATTTAATCAACCTGTTTGTTGTTTAACCAACATGTAAAAACCCTTAAAAATATGGCAACAAAAACAAGCAGTAAGACAACTTCGGCAACAAAATCGTCTGCCGGAAAAACAAGTTCAAACGGTTCTTCAAGAACCGGTTCAAGCGATTCTTCAAAAACAAAATTTACAGGTTCCAAAGACAATGAAACGACTCTTGAAGATTTATTTGAAGAAGAATTAAAGGACATTTACAATGCCGAAAAACAATTGGTTGAAGCTTTGCCAAAAATAGCAAAAGCGGCCGATAGCGAAGACCTGGAGCAGGCCATAACGTTTCACCTGGACCAAACCAAAAAGCAGGTTGAGCGCCTTGAAAAAATCATGGATCGCCTTGGCATTGATAAGAGCCAGGAAAATGAATGCGAAGCCATGAAAGGACTTCTCCGGGAAGGCGAAGAAATTATTGAAAAGTACAAAACAGGGCCTATACGCGATGCCGCTCTTATTATGGCAGCGCAAAAAGTGGAGCACTATGAAATTGCCAGCTACGGCTCATTGCGTGAACTGGCCGATGTACTTGGTTTAAACCGCGAATGCGATTTGCTGAACCGTACGTTGCAGGAAGAAGGTCAAACCGACCATGACCTGTCGCGCATTGCAATGGACATAAACGATGAAGCCTGTGCCATTGCCGACCAGCAACAAATGGAATCGGAATGGTAAATAAAAACCATAAACCAGAAGAGATCCCCGGTAAATGTCCGGGGATTTTTTTTACCGGATTAATGGTTTAGAAAAAAGATCAAATGTTTTTAGTTATTGTTACATATAATAGTTAAAATTATGAAAACAAAAAAAAGAAAGGTGCAAAACTACCGGGAGTACAAACCCGGCCGCAGCCTGGTTGCCGGACACAGGTATGGCGGAATGGCACATGGAAACAGGCAGTACAACCAGGGCCCTTTGTATAACCAGGGAGGAAGCTACAGCGCTTCGCAGGGTGATTACGCTTCGGGTTATTCATACCGTGACCAGGTAAACGCACCACGTAAACAGTACGCCCGGCATAACTATGAAGGATACGGTTTTGATTATGACCAGTTGGACGATTATTACAACCATTGGAACAACCGCAGCGGTTCACGTTTCAATGAGCGCAGGCGCAATGCCGGTCGTGAAAACTACAAAATGAATGAACGTAATGGTTTTGTTCTCTCACGGTATGACCAGGATGAATACGACCGCGATTTATTTGATGATAACAGCGATGAGGAACGCGAAAAATCCTATGCCCGCTTCAATGATTATTACAACGATGATTATGATTTAACGGGTGAAGAGTGGTATGATGATACATATGTACAAAGAAGCAGGAATCCGCGCCAGGGAACGCACCGTGACACCAGGAATGCAGGTACTTTTTCAAAAAACACCAGGTACGAGTATGGAGATACCGTTGCCATTGAGCACCGTAAAACCGCACGTAAAAAAAGCCAGGGTAGTAAAGGACGGAACAAGCGCAGCAACTGAAGCAGCGCTGCCAGTTATCATAAAGAAATCCCGGGTGTAAATGCCTGGGATTTTTTATGCTGAATTTTATATTACAAACCATGAAAAAAAGACCAAAAGGAACATTGATACCCATGGGTGGCGGGGTTGATAAGGAAAAGAAAAAAACAATCATGTGCCGCCTTTTGGACGAAACGCAACGCAGAAAACCGAAAATATGCGTGGTAACGGTTGCAACCATTGAACCGGACAAGGAAGCAACAGCCTACCGCGATTGTTTCAAGTCACTTCACAAAAATGAGTTTTCGGTTGTGCATTTTACACAACGCAGCGGTGCCAACGACCCAAAACACCTTGAAAAGGTACGCAAGGCAGATTTGGTGATTTTGGGCGGTGGGGACCAACTGCGCCTGAGCAATTTGATGGGAGGCACGGCTCTGATGAACCTGTTAATGGAACGATACCTTAACGATAATAAGTTTGTTCTTGCCGGATCCAGCGCTGGCGCCACAGCCATGTCGGGCACCATGATTATTGCCGGTGATGGAGACAGGTCGCTTATTAAAGGCGAGTTGGAATTAACCAGCGGACTAAATTTTACCGATACTGTTTTTATTGACACACATTTCACCGAGCGTGGCCGCGTGGGCAGGCTTATACAAACCGTAACACACAATCCTGCCTTGCTGGGTATAGGGCTGGGCGAAGACACCGGGGCCATTATAAAAGCAGGCGATAAACTGGAAGTTATAGGGTCGGGATTAATGGTGGTGGTTGATGGTCACGAAATTTCGTATACCAACC
>DASPJQ010000814.1:0-4809 GCA_035628535.1 Flavobacteriales bacterium
GTAATCCATAAATGCGCTTTTTCAAGGCTGTTTATCCAGGCTCCGTTTTGTCAAATATACTTATTTAACACAAGGCCGTAGCAAATACTATTCGGGCGATTGAAGGCTCCCTGCAACAGCAGGTGCGTGCGGTGGTTCAAAACAGACGGCCAAAAATCCTTCGTCCCAGGTAAACATATTGTTTTTTCATTACTTTTTCCTGGAGTTTTCCTGCTACGGCCGGGTTACCGAATAAAAGTGTTTTGCGTATGGCTTTGCTTTGCGCCCGCCTGAAAGCAATAAACAAATTTTTAAAGGGGCTAAACACTGCATGCATCACATCTTCCTTTTCCAGGGGCCTTGTTATACCAAATTCCACCGGTTCGGTTTCAGCCTGGTAAGTGCCGAACAACCTGTCCCAGAGGATCAAAAATTTTCCATAATTTTTATCAATGTAAATTTCATTTTTACCGTGATGCACACGGTGTGCCGAAGGCGTAACTATCATATATTCCAACAACCCGAGTTTACCAACCAGTTTTGTATGAATAAGCAATTGGTATACGCCCTGCAACAAAATAACCAGCATGACCTTTTCAGGATCAAAACCCAACAAAGGAAACAAAGAATAAAAAAAGATGCTGAACAAAGGCACAAACAATGAAGTACGCAGGCCGACAGTAAGGTTAAAAAAACGGCTTTGGTGGTGTACAACATGCGCCTGCCACAGCAGGTTTATTTCATGGCTCAACCGGTGGAACCAGTATTCGCTGAAATCAAGCAGGACAAAAAGCACAACAAACATCCACACGCTGCCCTGGTCAAATTCAAAAAAGCGTATGTGGTGGAACATATACATCCAAAGCGGGAGTGTAAGGATGGTAAAGAGGAAATCGCACGTAAAGGAGATGGCGCCAATGGCCATGTTGCGCAACGAGTCATTTAAATTGTGAAGGCTGAGTTTTGCCAGGCGGCCTGCAAGCCATTCGCAAAAAATGAATATACCAAATATAAGAATGAGGGTGTGCTCAACTGACAGGGCGTTTGCCCATGTCAAAGCACCTTGAATAAAATTCATGGTTAATTGTTTTAATTGTTTTTGGAAATACGATTTGGTACGGGCTACAGTGTAACACGTAAATTCAACCCCGGTAATGGGATTAAAAACAATTAACCTAACGAAGGATATGTGGTAATGGAGAAAATGGTATTGCGAATGCAGTGGGCCGTACAATTGCTGCTGCGGCCTTTTTTGGAAATAACTGGATTCGTCATATACAATAATACATGTTTTAAAGCAAAAGGTTTAATGGGGTGTTGTAAAAAAAATAAAAGTATACTGCGCAAATCCTATTTAACTCTTGATTTTGAACGGCTAATGCGTGCTTGTGAAGGGTCAGAAATTTTTACTTTTTTCTGTTTTGGCTGTTTGTTTAACTGGCGGGCAATCCAAAATCCGGGAAGCATGGGCAAGGGTTTATTATGCGTGCATACTATTAGACGAAAGTCAACTGAAATAGTTGCGCGGCATGCATTGGCCCGGTTTGCTAATAACTGAATATCACTTATATGTAACTACACAACTTTGCTGGCCGTGGTTTTGGGTTTATAAACTGCAGGCCCTGGTTTGTAAATGAAAAGCCCCGGAATCCTTATTGGAAACCGGGGCTTATTGTTTAACCTGTATTTAATTGGCTCGTATTATTTTTTCAACCTGCTTAAGGTTATTTTTATTATCATAAATTTTAATGATATATTGGCCCGGGTTTACATCACCAAGATCTATTTTATTCTGTCCTTCCACCAGCTTATAGTCTGCGAGTTTAGCTCCCAGGATGGAATACACTTCAAGCCGCATGCCCTGTTCGTTCAATTTTACAAAAAGTTCTCCTGTATTCGGGTTGGGAAAAATTGAGATTGCATCTGAAAAAATTCCTTTTTCCTCTTCGTCAAGTTCTTCCTCTTCCTGTAAAGTAAATAACACTGACTCGTCCATTTGCTTAATACCCGGACTGTTGTAATATTGATAGGAACAGGGATGAATAAACGCTTCGAAATAGTTTGAATTCGAAGGTACCGCTTCAAATCCCGGATTAGCCCCTATTCCAACAGTAAGATCAACATATGTACCGCCACGGTGCGTTACGTTTACGTTATTGGCAATTTGTTGGCTGGACACCACCTGGTCCACCGCCTCGTTATAGGCATCAACATTTTGCGGACCTGCCAGACCTATACTTTGATACGAGGGACAATATAAATCATGTTCCCAAACACCACGACCGCAGGTTGACACGCGCAGTTTATTCACCACGTAATTAATTTCCATGTTGTGTATGGGAAGATTGGGCAAATTTGTACCCAGTTCAACCCATTGTGAATTTGGCCCTGTCCAATCAATCATGGCATTGTTGGAGTAAAAAATACCAACATCGGTACCTACATAAATTCCGCCATTGCTTCCTTTTTCAGTCACTATGCTTTGAATGGATACACCCGGTAATCCGCCTGAAAGGAAATTACCGGCAATGTTTGTAAATACCGGTGACGAAATATTGGAATAATCGGCTTTCCACAATTGCGCACTTCCCCAGGAAAATCCACGGTAGGCATAATATACAATGTTGGGATTGGATACATCAACAGCCATCAAGCCAGGATTAACCATACCGGGCGGAAGTGTAAGTTCAACCCACGCATTTCTGACCGTTGCAGGATTTGAGTTCATAATAATGTCATTCCTGTATGCTTTACCATACCACGGAGCCCCGTTAATGGCGAGACCCACATACATGATGTTTGCATCGCTTGTCGGATATATTGCGCTAAATATCCAATAATTGTGTGTAAGGTTATCCGGCCACGTTGTACCTGTCATTGTTGGTATATTTATGGCATCAAAATCAGAAATTTGTTCAACTCCGCCATAGCCTCCCCTGTTATTTGAACGGAATACATTTTCGTAAAGGTATCCGCCACTATTATCTTTTGACGGGTAGTATACTGTTTGTGGGTTGACTTTATTTTGAACAATATATTGGCCAAAGGCATTGTTGGCAGGAAAACTCATAAAAGTCAAAAACTGCGTGTAAGTACCGGCACCACCACCTGAAGACGATAAGTAATACGTGGCCCAGGTTGCATTAATATTTTGGTCTGAGGTCCAAACATAATTCGGATCCGAATAGTCAATAGCCGGAAATTGCCCATCTCCGCCATTTACGGTATGCCATGTAGGAGTCCAGGAGGTTGACCATGTGCCACTGCTCAGTACACTTCCATCATGATCAAGCCCCATCACAATTTTTTCAGGATTGGTTGCCGAGGTTGCCATTGGGCCATTGGCTAAGCCCAACCCATTGCTTCTTGTTGAAACTGTATGGCACGTATCGTTTGAAAAACTAATGCCCCCGTGCGTACCAATGTATACTTCAAGCGAGCAAGCCGCACAACTGGCCGGGGGCGTTGCAAGTTTATCAACATCGGCATGAATAATACGGGTAGCTCCATCGTGTGGTTTTCCCAACGAAGCAGGCCAGGTAAGCCCTCCATCGTTTGATTTTTTGAAAAAAAGTTCTTCGGCCAGGTAAATAATATTTGCATCAAAATTGGATACGCAAAACCCTATACCACCCGTTTGATTGTGATGGCTGCTTAAATATGTCCAAGTTGATGTCGTAAAATTATAAGATGACAACTGTGTATTGAAAGGGTCATAATATCCGGAAATAGTCTTGTTTAAAAGGAATAATTTATTAGGCGCATTGTCTGAAACTTCAATTGCCAGGCGAGATGTAAGATATGAACCAACTACAGGATAAGCAGAAAGTGTAGTCCATGTAGAAGCGGGTTTATAGGCTATTGACCAATTTCCAGCCGAATTCTTCCAGGCTATTACGAGTGTGCTGGTTCCCGGTAAAAATTCCATATCATCAACATAATCCGTAAGCCCGGTAATAGAACTTTCCAGCACCCACGAGCTTTTTACTAATGAAAGATTGGAACCGGTTACCACAGTGTTTTTATAAAGTCCTTTATTTGTTGCCAGATAAGCAATATTCGAGTTATATGGATCTATAAGGATCTTATTAATTAGAATGTCTTCGTTATTTACCGGATTCGGGTCAGTAAAACTGGTTCTGTCAGCAATAACCTGCCAGGTTGCACCTGAATTTTTCGTACGTAACACACCACCAAAAGGCCCAATAATCCTGTTATAATAATTTCCTCCCAGGTTTGAACATGCATACCAGTTTTGTAAAGTGTCAGGTGCAAAGTCAGCGCTACTGCATCCTGAGCTGTTCCAATTGTCTGATCCCGCATTTATCCAGGTTGTACCTTTGTTTGATGAGTAAAACAATCCACCTGCCAGAGACCATGTAAGTATGTGGCTCGCATTTGGCCTGTAAAAAGCAATATCATGCGCAATACCGGTTCCTCTTGCTCCTCCTCCAATTGTTGAAAGTCCTGCCAATGGCTCAGTATTAGGACCAAATTCATTCCACGAATCTGTGTTTCCAAACAAACGTGTTGACGGTCGGCTAATTTCCTTAGCAGCATTCAGGTCGCGCATATAGTCTATCATGGTCCCATCACCTTGTGCAATACGTGGTTGCCAGAACTGTTTCCACCGCTGAAAATCCCGGTACTCGCTTCCCTCACCTTCCAGTACGCTTTTTCCGAATTTTTGTACCTGGTCCTCAAAATATTCTTCCATTTCCCTGACGGTTTCAGAATACTTCTTTTTAGGATCCAGCTTACTCAGTTGCGCATAACTATCAAAGCACATTCCAATGCCCAATAGCAATATGATTATCCGCATCATGATTT
>DASPJQ010000815.1:0-1023 GCA_035628535.1 Flavobacteriales bacterium
GACCAGGTAACCATTACCCGCAAAGTAACACTGACCGGTTCGGGCAATAAAAAGATTGATGCGTTGTATGGAAATATGGCTGATTTCAAAATTGGTGGTGATTATATAAAATCGTTGCCGGTGCTGATAACAAATCTGGAAAACACTTGTTTTGCCAATATGGGTTGTGTGGATGGCGTTTTAGGGTTTGATTTTCTATCCTTGCATAAAGTTGGGTTTAACTTTGTAACACGTAAAATGTATATATGGAAATAAAGAGTACCAACATATTGAAAAGGATGGTACGCCTTTGTTTGTGTGCTTTGATCTTGTTCCTTTTTTCGTGGAAGGCAACTGCCCAATCTATGACCAAATATGGCATTCATGATGGCAAGATGGTGGTTACAATAGGAAAGGAAATAAAAGATGCTGAGCTGGATGAGTTTATTCAGCAATTTGAATTATTTGACCTGGCCTTAAAGAGGTTTGTGCGGCAAAGCTTTGCAGACTCATTGCGGTTAATGGGATGGCATATTGATAAGAACACGGCAAAAGAAATAGTGATCAGTAAATCATTGATGGCTATTGATAAGCCTAATCCGGTTGATATGATTGTATTTGCGGGAAAACATGCGCCGCCACCGCCGTTTGCTGACCTAACTAATAAAGTCGCTTTTGGCAGCAACCGGTTCAAGAATAAAAAACCTTTTCGTGAAGAAGGGCGGCAGGTTACCTTTTTCTTACGCAACAATTCAAAAGCAAATACGGTAGTATTAGCCGGCAACTTTAATAACTGGGATCCAGACAAATTGAAAATGACTAAAACCGATAGTGGCTGGATAGCAACACTAGACCTGGATCCTGGAAAGTATTGGTACAAGTTCATTGTAGATGGCCGCTGGATTATTGATGGCGATAATGCTTTAAGAGAAAATGATGGCCAGGGCAACGTGAATTCGGTCTATTATAAATCGAATATTGTTTTTAAGACGGCTTCGTTCCCGAATGCTAAAAAGGTTTTTTTGGCAGGAAGTTTTGCTAACT
>DASPJQ010000816.1:0-1202 GCA_035628535.1 Flavobacteriales bacterium
CTGGAAAAGGAAATTGTACGAGCCATCGGCTTTAAAGCGGGTTAGCATGTAAACTGTAATGGCAGCCTGGGCCAGTGAGCCAAACAGTGCAGTGGTGCGCACAACGTTCCCCCTTAAAAAACAACAGGCTATACTTACAACGAGCGGTAGAATTAAAATTTCCAATGTAATTATATCAAAAAGTTAAACAATAAAATCAAAATAATGCCGGTAACCATACCGAATAAATAAAACTCAATGTTACCGTTTTGCACCAGGCGAACAACTTTGTCACCCTCGGTAACTGTTTTTCCAACCAGGGTAACAATACCATCAACCAATTGGTTATCGACCATTGTATGACCAATTTTTGATAACCACGCAATGGGCCTGGTAAATAAAAAGTCGTACAATTCATCAACCCAGAATTTATTGGCCGATGCTTTTTGCCATCCTTTGAGTTTGTCATCGGTTTCGGCAAGGGCATTTTCTTTTACATATTTTTTATGCAGGAAATAAATTACCACCAACACAACGCCAATGGCAAGACTCATCAACACAAGTTCGGTCATGAGTTTCATGTGATGCGGATGCGGCACGCTGTTTAATCCTTTGGTATTTTCCTCCAGGTGATGGGCCATCCAGTGACCTGCTTTTTTGAAAAACATTCCCGGTAAATTCAATACACCGCCAAGCAATGACAATACAGCCAATATCATCAACGGTACCGTCATGCTTGAAGGCGACTCGTGTAAATGATGTTCCTGTTCATGTGTACCGCGGAATTTTCCATAAAAGGTAAGGAAATACATCCGCAACATATAAATACCGGTAATGGCCGCGCTACCCAAAGTAAGCACCCACACGAGCGGCATACGATTGGCCCAGGCTGTTGCTAAAATTTCATCTTTTGAATAAAAACCTGAAAACAACGGGAACCCAATTATGGCAAGTGTACCTATGGTAAATGTCCAATAGGTTGTAGGTAATTTTTCTTTTAATCCACCCATTTTGCGAATGTCCTGTTCGCCACCCATGGCATGAATAACGCTTCCGGAGCCAAGGAACAACAGGGCTTTAAAAAATGCATGTGTTGTCAAATGGAACATGGCAGCCGAATAGGCGCCCATACCCAGCGCTATAAACATCAATCCCAATTGCGAAACAGTGGAGTAGGCCAATACTTTTTTAATGTCGTTCTGCCGCAAACCAATTATGGCCGC
>DASPJQ010000817.1:0-5778 GCA_035628535.1 Flavobacteriales bacterium
AAACAACTCCAGCTGTGGTTTGTTTTTGGTATTGTAAAATAAATTGGCCAAAAAATTATGACTTAAAAATACCTGCGCATATTGATTGGCGGCAAACTCATTTACGCGCATGCCCTCAAAGGAGTTGGGTACCGATATGGCCCATTTTTCATATGATGTGGTAAACGCTGTAAGCAAGGTATACGGCACTATACCTGTAATTTTTCCTCCCTGCATCACTACCGAAAATTTTCCGAAATTCCGTATTTTAAAATCCTTCTGAAACATTAACTCCACGCGCTCATACGTAAAATCATTGCTAAAAATACCGTGAATGCTGCGTGTATATTTAGCGGTTATAACCGGGAATTTCGTTCCCTGCGATATAAGGTTTTTATCAGCCAATACAAATTTTTCCCTGAAAGCAAACCGTAATACGGCCCCCGCTTGTGTAATGGCATACGTTTCGGGCTCGTACATTACCCCGTCACCCTTTGCTACGGCAAACCCGTAATCGTACAAAGGCCTGCGCAACTGCGTATTCACAAACCCACGCACATGAAAATGCCTTAGCATACGCGAGCTTAAATTCGCTTCCACCAATTCCTGGTAATCAAATTTCCGCAAATACAACTGCCGCGCGTTCATAGGCGACAAAAATGTGAGCGGCTGGTAAAAGTCAGCCGGCCCTGCCGCTTCAATGATATCGTTCCGGTAGGTAAGTTTTAACGCGGTTTGCTTACGCGGATAAAACAACAGGTTTAAATCGCCACCGTACTTAAACACTTTGTCTTTAAATCCATAACCGCAATACCCGCTTAATACATACTGCCGTGATATTTTATAATTGGTGCTTAATCCAATTCCCAGGCGCGACCCCTCATGGTGATTGTACGTATACAGGCGATTCAAATCAATGTTAATGAAACCCACCGGAATTTTTCCTGTAGCAAACTGCACCCACTTATTCAGCTTGCTGTCAAAATGGTTGGCCTTACCCAAACTGTCAATCGTGTTGTACGTGTTTTTTTCTTTTTCATCGTTGGTAACCGGGCTCATTTTGGCCAGCCGCGCTATGCTGGTGTCTTTACCGGTTGAGGCAATTTCCAGTTCAACCTCGTCAGTCTTCACCCTTTTGCAGGCATCGCCCAACCGTATATTGGTTATGTATCCCTTGTTATCGCCAAATACAAACAGGCCGTTTACATTTACATTACCCGGTAAAAACATTTTGGCGTTCAACTGCAGGGGAAACCATTGCTTGTCCTCAACAATTCCATACAATTGGTTTATATGTATAACAAAGCCTCCGTCATTAATAACGGGCTGCGCCTTAATGCTTTTAATGGCATAATTGCGGGTATGCACCACCACGTTGCCTTTTAATCCCTTAAAGCTTTTCCCTTTGCGCGGTTCAAACGTTATGGTATACAGCGTATCATTATTTTCATAGCTGGTATCTTTCATTAAAAAAAGATATTTGTCGGTACTGCCCGGGCTTATTGGGTTCAGGTATTTTACACCAAGCAATTTAATTTCGTCAGTATAATAACCAAATGACTGCAGTTCGGTTGCAAGAATTGAAAAAACGGGGTTTTCAAAACCTGATACCCTGTTGGCAATAATTTTTTCACTTGATTTGGCCGGTGGCGAAAAATATTTTTCGGTCAGGCTTTCGGTCACAAACAGGTGTTGATTCATAAAGAACCTATACATCTGCATAAACCCTGTGTCCTTTTCCGTATGTTTTTTTACTGCCTTTCCCAGTGAATCCTCATCTGCTTTAAACACCAGCTTATTGTAGGAATTATAGCAGTGCACACAGGCTTTTTGCGGGTTATTGCTATCGCGGTATTTAACCGTTTGCCATATCAACCGGTGTGCAGGGTTCTCGCCCGGTAATATGATAACATCAGCAAGCACTACGGCAACAGGCGGCAGGTGTATAGTTATGTTAGCATCGTTTAACCCGGTTTTTACCGGCTTATAACCAACACATTTAACCGTTACAACCGAACCTTTTTCAATTGAAATGGTTGCTTTACCATCCAGATCGGTGGTGCCAACCAACCGGTTTTGCCCCGTAACAATACCTGCAAAAGGCACAGGATCATTGTTTGCTGAATCAACAACCGTAATCACTATTTTTTCCTGTGCTGATACCGGGTGGGTAAAAAGGGCGAAAACCCAAAAAATCATGACTAACCGAATACACCTTCCCATTGTTTTCACTAACTTTATTCCTGTGGCAGTAATTACCCCCGATAAACGTAATATAATTTCAAAGATAACGCTAAACCGCTCATATAATTTCCTTGTTAATTATATAAGTTTTCACCTTTCACGGTTTTTCAAACGCAACTGGCATGCGGGTATGCCTGTAAGCATTTCCATTGAGCCCACAACGGCCTGCAACCTGGGTTGTCCTGAGTGTCCCAGCGGGCTAAAACAATTTACACGTCCTACCGGCAACATTAAAGTGGAAACCAACAAGCAAATCATTGACGCCATTGCCAAAAAAGGCCTGTACGTAAATTTTTATTTCCAGGGTGAACCTTTTATTCACCCTAAATTTCTCGATTTGGTACAGTATGCCCGTCAAAAAAAATTATATACCTCAACCTCAACCAATGCCCACTTTCTGCATAGCCAGCTGGCCAAAAAAACCGTTGAGAGCGGGCTTGACAGGCTTATTATTTCCATTGACGGTGTGACCCAGGAAACGTACAGCAGCTACCGCGTAAACGGTGAATTGAGCAAGGTTATTGAGGGCACTAAAAACATCCTGCACTGGAAAAAAGAATTAAAATCGCAAACCCCTCATGTTATTTTCCAAATGCTGGTGGTCAAACCCAATGAACATGAAATTGAAGCGGCAAAAAAGCTGGCCTGCGAGTTGGGTGTTGATGAAATACGGTTTAAAACAGCACAGGTTTATGATTATGAAAACGGTAATCCGCTCATACCTTCCAACGCCAACTATTCACGGTATACTAAAAAAGCCGATGGCACCTATGCCATAAAAAACACGCTTGACAACCAGTGCTGGCGTATGTGGCAGGGTTGTGTGTTTACCTGGGACGGCAGCGTAGTGCCTTGCTGTTTTGACAAAGACGCCCACCATAAATTGGGCAATGTAGGTCAAAATGATTTTAAAACTATTTGGAAAAGTCCTGTGTATAACGATTTTAGAAAATCAATTTTGAATTCCCGGAAAAAAATAGATATTTGTAAAAATTGCTCCGAAGGGACCCGCGTGTTTGCGTCCTGATTGGGGCATGGTTATTGTTTAGTTGAATACATTAAAATTTAGCTTATGAAAAATCGTTTACTCTGCATCATGCTTTCAACCCCTCTTGCTGTTTTTGCCCAGAAAAAAATTGAGGTGAGGGAAGGCAGCGACAACCTTGGAGGTGGCAATCACCCTTCATTAACTGTTATGGCTTACATCAAAGACGGTGATAAGCTGCTGGATGAGTTCAGGCATAAAATGAAAGACCATGGGGCCAAGGTAAAAACCGGAAAAGAACTGTTTGCCGATGATGCCGAATGGAAAGCCTTTGGAGCGAATGCGTTTGATGCATACGCAAAAGTTGAGGAAGTAAAAGGTGAAGGTTTTAAATTAATTGTGGGTGTTGACATGGGTGGCGCATGGATGTCGCCATCACAACACAGCGAACAAACACGTTTGTTTAAGCAAATGTTAAAAGAAATAGCCGTTAAGGCCAGCAAGGATGAAGTGTCAGACGAAGTGCGTACACAGGAAAAATTACTTGAAAAAGAAATGGACCAGCAAAAAGACCTTGAAAAAAAGAACGCTGATCTTAAAAGCGATATTGAGGACTATAAGAAAAAAATAGCTACAGCCGAAAACGATATTAAAACCAACGAGGAAAACCAGGTAAAGAAAAAAGAGGAGATTGAAAAGCAAAAAGAAGTGGTTCGGCTTGCCAAGGAAAAACTTTCCAAAATAGAGTAATTAGCAAATAAACCCGGCCATAATTTGTTTTTTTAAAGAGTTGTTGAACACTTATTCTTTGCGTTTGGGGAATTAGCAAACGAATGTCGCAATGCAGGCTGGTACCCTAATTTAAAGTGTTTACCAGTCACATTTTATTCTTAAAGTGCAATTGATTGAATTCGTTGCAATGCTTTTACTGTCTCACGGCCTCATAATGACTGAATGAGTCTTTACAGTTGGTTAAACTGGTTATAGTAAAAAAACTTATTTGCTTATGTAAGATGCATGCGTTTTATCAATTTGCTAATTAAAATTTAAAGATCCCGCTCTCATTGTCAAAAGCCCCCGCTTGAATAGTTCTACCTGCTGTCCTGTGTCTGATGCCTGGTGCCTAACCTACGCTGGTTAAATTCTTCACAAACTTCCCGCTTGCCGTTGTTTTTTATCCTGCCGGCAGAATACTTCAAAAAAATACCTTGAATCAGCTTTGGCAGTAATCCCCAAACTACCTATCTTTTGACAAAATTATATCCATGAAAAAATTATATTCACTGCTTGCCCTTTGCCTCTTTGCGGTGGCAGCACATGCACAAACCGTTTACCCCGACTATGTAGACGGGCAGATTTATTTTAAAATCAAAAAGGAAACACGCATCTTCAGGTCGCTTGACGGCAATTATACAAACCTGCCGGTGTCAAGCATCCCGCTGCTTGAAAAAATTGCCAAAGCAGCCGGTATTACACGCATTGAACAGCCTTTTGTTCATGCAAAAAAATCGCCTGACCTGCGCAGGATATTCCGCATCACCTTCACCAATGCAACTGCAGTTGAAACCATTATTCAGCAAATTGCAGCCACCGGCCAGGTTGAATATGCCGAAAAAGTGCCCCTTACAAAAACCACGCTTACCGTGAACGATCCAAGTTATGGATCACAATGGGGGCTTACTACCATTAATGCACCGCTTGCCTGGAATTATTACAGTACGGGAAGCAACATTGTTGTTGCTATTGTTGACGATGCGGTTGAACGCACCCACCCCGATCTTAGCGCAAACCTTTGGGTTAATCCGGGCGATGCAACTGTAAACGGAGTTGATGATGATGGTAATGGTTACATTGATGATGTAAACGGCTGGGACGTTGCCGATAACGATAACAATCCGAATCCGCCCACTACTGCTTTTGATCATGGAACACATGTTGCCGGAATAGCCGGTGCACGTTCCAACAATACAACCGGTGTGGCTTCAATCGGTTTCAGTGTGAAATTAATGTGTATTAAATCCACCAACAGCGCAACCAGTGTAACCAATGGTTATGACGGTGTTTTATACGCTGCCGACAATGGCGCCAATGTAATCAACATGTCATGGGGCGGTACCGGTACATCGGCCACTACCCTGGCTATTATTGACTACGCCTTTGCACAAGGCTGCGTTTTAATTGCCGCTGCCGGTAACGATGATGTGAGCACCATGTTTTATCCTGCCGCTTATACCAATGTAATTGCTGTTGCCGCAACAACAAGTTCTGACACCAAAGCAAGCTTTAGCAACTATGGAAGCTGGGTTGACATAAGCGCACCCGGTTTCAATATTTACAGCACCATTGTTGGCGCTTCATACGGAAATAAATCAGGCACATCCATGGCTTCACCCATGGTTGCAGGCCTGGCAGGCTTAATGCTCAGTTTAAATCCTTCACTAACCAATGTGGATATACGCAATTGTTTAACTTCCACTGCCGATAATATTGATCTGATTAACCCGGGTTATGGTGGTATGCTTGGGGCAGGACGCATTGATGCCGAAGCTGCCATGAATTGCATCAGCGCT
>DASPJQ010000818.1:0-3798 GCA_035628535.1 Flavobacteriales bacterium
CTATGCCATTACGTATACTACATCCACCAATGACAATCCCTGTATTGTTGTTTATACCGGTGCATGTGGATCACTCGCAACCGTAGGATGTGTGAATGCTACAGGAACCGGCACAGGTGTGATAGAGACCTATACGTTTACCGCATCTACCACAACCACCTATCGTGTTCGTATACTTAACTACGGCTCGGGTAATATGAGTGGGACCACATGTGTAAACAGCAATGCCTGTTCAAGTATTACCAATATAGCAGCATGCGGCACTTCAGTTACAACCAACCTTACCGGTACGGGGGTATGGAATGTTACAACCTGCGGCTTTACAACATCGGGCAACGAGGCCATTTACAGTTATACCCCCACAACCACCGGTACATACTCAATTAACGTGACTTCAGCCTCGGGTGGGTTCATTGATTTTTTCTGGATGAACTCAACCACCGGTTGCGGACCAACCGGTTGGACCTGTATTGATGATATCTCCTCCACCGGAACATTTGGATCCATGTCATGGACAGCAGGACAAACCTATTATATTTTGCTTGATGCCGAGCCAACAAGTGCTACTTCCTTTACATGGAATATTGCTTGTCCGCCAGCACCTGCAACAAACCCATGTTTAAGCATCACCAACATACCAGCTTGTGGCGGGTCCAATAGTGTTTCATTGAATGGAACCGGTTTTACAGGATGGAGTCCCGGTACATGCGGTTTTACAACCCCGGGGGATGAGCAAATATTTAGTTTTACCCCAGCTACATCCGGAAGTTATTCCATAAATGTTACTTCAGCTTCAGGTGGATTCATTGACTATTTTTGGATCAATTCCACCAGTGGTTGCAGTCCCTCTGCAGGTTGGAACTGTATTGACGATATTTCCTCTACCGGAACATATGGATCAATGTCATGGGTGGCCGGACAAACGTATTATATTTTACTTGATGCCGAAGGTACATTTGGGCCCATTACCCAAACTTTCAGCATTAACTCTCCAGGACCCGATCCGTGTTTAAGCGTTGTTAATATTCCCGATTGTGGTATTACAACCATGACGGCAAATTTAACCAACACGGCCGGAGCCTGGAGTTTTACAGGGTGCACATTTAGTGGTACGCCAGGTGATGAACAGCTCTACACATTTACACCAGCCACATCGGGTAACTATAACATCAACATATCATCTTTCAGCGGGCCGAGCGGTGTAGATTTTTTATATGTGGATGCGAGCTTTGGTTGCAGTTCAACTGCACCGTGGACTTGTTTCGATAACATGTTTGGTACAGGAAACACGTCTACAATAAGCCTTACTGCTGGTGTAACGTATTATATTTTGCTGGACGCAGAGTTTGTAGGAGCGTATACACTTAACTTCATGTTTAATTGCCCTGGCACAGCAGTTACTGCAGGAGACTGCTCTGCTGCTGTAAATGTATGTACCAACCTTACATTTGCAGTTGACCCAAGCGGATTTGGATCTGTGAATGAGATACCCCCATTAGGAACTGCCGGAAACCCCGACCTGGTGGGTGGTGATGGTGTTAACAGTGCCTGGGGAAATGACAACTGGGGCTGTTTGCGTTCAGGGGAACTTAACAGTACATGGATGCTTGTAAACATTGCCACAAGCGGAATGCTCAATTTCAGTTTTGGAACAGCCGGTAGCGGATCGTTCAATTGTTATGACTGGATCATGTATCCATATACATCCTCTACCTGTTCACAAATTCCAACGGGTGGCCTTGCACCTGTAAGATGTAATTGGAACAGTCCGTGTGAAGCCTTTACCGGTATAGCCTCAACCCCGCCCGCTGGAGGGGACCCTGGTAACTTTGAACCTGATCTTGCTGTTACGGCCGGACAACAGTACATTATTTGTTTTTCCAATTTTAGCAGCGCATTTACCAACGTACCGCTTAACTTTTTTGGAACAGCAACGGTAAGCTGTACACCCCTGCCTGTTGAATTAACCAGCTTTAACGGTAACAAAAAAGGGAAAGATGTGTTGCTATACTGGCATACACAAACAGAAAATGAAGTATCGCACTATACCGTTATGCATTCAGCTGACGGTGTAAATTTTTCTCCGGTAGGCAATGTGGTTTCCAATGGAAGCAACGAGTCGGCCGATTATGATTTCACCCACTACAAGCCTGTTTACGGCACAAATTATTACAGGTTGGTTATGGTTGATGCAAACAACCAGTCAAAAGAGTCGGGTATAGTTGTTATTAATTTCATGGAAGATGAACTGGTGATTGGCGATGTGCGCCCCAACCCATCAGTTGGCTTGTCGTATATAACCATTGATTCAAAAGGCTCAACCGACATGTATATTGCTATTTCCGATATAAGCGGGAAGGTAATCAGGGAGCAAAAAGTTTCACTGGTTAAGGGATCCAATACCGTTGAAATCAATACATCTCTACTTGCAAAAGGAGTTTACCACTTTGCTGTTTCCAATAGCGGGACAGCTTACGGTCGCGTGCAAAAACTGGTAGTTGAGTAATTCTTTTTCTTTTTCAATCACATCAATGTGTAACTTGAGCCATATTTATGGCATCGTTATTTTTTAAAAACCTTAAGGTAATTGAATTGTCAAATGTACTGGCAGGACCTGCCGTAGGCATGTTTTTTGCCGAATTGGGGGCCGAGGTCATTAAAGTTGAAAACAAGCTGGCCGGGGGCGACATAACCCGTAAATGGAAATTACCCAATGAAAAAACGGAGACGGTTTCAGCGTATTTCTCAAGCGTCAACTATAAAAAAAAATACCTGCAAATTGATTTTCAAAATTCTGCCGAAAAACAGGAAGTAATCAACCTCATTCGCACGGCCGATATTGTTATTGTAAATTTTAAAAAAGGCGATGATGAAAAGTTCGGGTTTACCTGGAAGGCCTTATCGCAATTAAATTCACAACTCATTTATGCGCACATAACCGGTTACGGAACCGGTTCTGAAAAAACCGCTTTTGATGCCGTATTACAGGCTGAAACAGGTTTTATGCACATGAACGGCACCCCTGAGAGCGGTCCTGTTAAAATGCCCGTTGCACTCATTGATATACTGGCGGCACACCAGTTAAAAGAAGCCATTTTACTCGCCCTTTTGAAACGCAAAGAAACAGGGAAAGGAGCGTATGTGCATTGTTCGTTATATGAGGCGGCAGTTTCGTCATTGGCCAACCAGGCGTCAAATTATTTAATGACCGGAACCGTTGCTCAACCCATGGGAACGCTGCATCCCAACATTGCCCCATATGGTGAAATATTGAAAACACGCGATGGAAAGTCACTCATTTTGGCTGTGGGAACCGATTCTCAGTTCATGGCATTGTGCCGTATTTTGTTACCGGGAACGCAAAACGACCCGCGTTTTTTGACCAATACACTGCGTATAAAAAACCGCAGCCAATTGCATGCATTGCTGTATGAGGCCGCGTTTAAAATAAATGCTGATGTGCTGGGAAAGAAATTGCTTGATGGCGCTGTACCGCATGGATTTATTCATGACATGGCGGGTGTTTTCGAAAACGAGCTCGCCCAAAATCTCATACGCAAAGAAATTATTGACGGTGTAGCAACCGAACGTGTTTCTACCATAGCATTTAATACAAATTTTTTAGATGATACGCATAATTGAACCAAGTACGCCACAGGAATGGGAAGCGTATTACCAATTGCGATACGTTACCCTGCGCAAGCCCTGGAACCAGCCGCCCGGCAGCGAAAAAGATGAAATAGAAGACCAGTGTGTTCATTTGTTTGCACTGAGCAATGAAGTACCGGCAGGTGTTTG
>DASPJQ010000819.1:0-1980 GCA_035628535.1 Flavobacteriales bacterium
TGAAATTTACAACAACCTTACGCCCTGGCAACGCGTGCAGGTGTCACGTCATCCTGAACGTCCATATTCCCTGGCTTATATTGAATATATAACCGGTGGAACGTTCCAGGAACTGCATGGCGACCGTACAGTGAAAGATGACAAGGCCATGGTTGGCGGATTTGGCCTTGTGAACGGCCAAAGTGTAATGTTTGTTGGTCATCAAAAAGGAATCAATTTAAAAATGCGCCAATACCGCAACTTTGGCATGGCCAACCCTGAAGGTTACCGCAAGGCCCTGCGTTTGTTCAGGCTTGCCGAAAAATTCAATAAACCCATTGTTACCTTAATTGACACACCCGGTGCATTTCCCGGGTTGGAAGCCGAAGAGCGTGGCCAGGGTGAAGCCATTGCACGCAATATTTATGAAATGATGCGCCTGAAAGTCCCGGTAATTTGCATTATTCTTGGCGAAGGCGCATCGGGTGGGGCATTGGGCATTGGCGTGGGTGATAAAGTACTTATGCTGGAGAATACCTGGTATTCGGTAATTTCCCCTGAGTCGTGTTCAAGTATTCTATGGCGCAGTTGGGAACATAAGGAGAAAGCGGCCAATGCATTAAAACTGACACCCGAAGACATGCTTAAAAATAAATTGATTGACGGTGTAATCAAAGAACCGCTTGGTGGTGCGCACAGCAACCATGAAGGTGCTTTTGAACTGGTGAAAAAAGAAATCGTGAAACAATTGGCCAAACTTAAAAAAATAAAACCCGAAGAACTGGTGGAGAAACGCATGGAGAAGTTTATGGCTATGGGGGTTTTCAATGAGAAATAGGCATTAAACTATTTTTAGAAGTAAGATTTCAGAAGTTTGATTGACCTATTTCAGCATTATAATGCGAGGAATTTAATTTGATTCGGGGTTACTTCTTACGTATTAAATCTTACTTGGTTTTATTCGATCTCAATTCCAAATACGGTTCCCTGCAGATCCCTGGCCGGGAAAGGCACATCGTTTTGCGAGAAGGGTGCACCGGGCCACCATTCAGCTAAATGGTATTCCTGTGTTATGGCCAGCACCATTTGATTGTTCGGGATTTGAGTAACATGGTAGTCCATTCGCGCAACTTCTTTTAATTTATCTTTTTCTTTACCAATGCGCCATATAATTTCTTTGGGTTGCCAGTCAATCTGGAAATAATAATACGGTCCGGCAAACAACTCATCTTCGTTGGCAGGAGTTTTTATCGTTAATGCTTTATACCAGGTGTCCCACCGGTGCATTTCATACTCTTTATCCCCGATTTTTTTCATCATGGCGCCCACAACATATTCGGCAACGTTGCTACACGCAAGGTCCCAATTGGTGCAGGTAACCATAACGTTTCCTTCGTTCATAATGTTCTCGGTCTTGAATTCTTTGGGGTTGCGATACGATGTTTTGGGCCAGTACTGCGCACATTTTACAATTTCAAAATCAATTTCCGAATAATGTGTTGATTTTTCACGTTGAGCGTCTTTCCCATCTTTGTTTTTTGGAATGTATCCTCCATCACAAATCCTGCGTTGGTTGGTTTCAGGTTTACCACGGTGAATTAACCATATGGCATTGGTGAGGCCGTTCCAGACATTGTCCTTATTCATTTGTTCGGCCATTTTTATTTTAACCGTGAATTTTCCATACGTAAACGGGTGACGGGTCATAACACCAACATTTTCTTTTTGCGGATTGCGTTTGTTGGCAGCAGGGTTTATAAAACTTACAATACCTTTCAACATATCGACCTTAATGGTTTTACAAGGGCACTGCGATATGGCAATGCTTTTCCTCACACGTGATGCACTGTCGTATTTTTCGGCATTTTGCCTGAAAATTTCCCGCGTGTAATTGTCCATTACATCGGCCACCAGGGGTATATTGTTCAGTTTGGCGCTCGTATCAAGGCTATGAAAGAACTGCTCCAGGTGCGCGGTTTGGTAGCGCTCAAAATTTTTAGC
>DASPJQ010000820.1:0-5278 GCA_035628535.1 Flavobacteriales bacterium
GATTTTTAATCGGTACTAACGTATACATTGCTTTAATTGCCACATTTATTGCGCTCTCCGGCTTTTTTACTTTTAATACCCCCGGCATTTGGATAAATACCGCCTTTGTTTTTTTCGCTACACAAAGCGCTTACAACCTGCAGCGCTACTTCAAATGGCGCAATCACCATTTACACGCTTTTTTGGAGCCCATTGTTCCGGCTACAAAAAAAAATTGGTACAGTTTAATAGGGATTAGCGCGGCAGGAATGATTGGCACAGGGCTTTTTTTATACGTTGAGCAGTTTATTTTACTCGGATTTACCGGAATTGTAACCTCGTTGTATGTATTTGCACATCCAACCAAAAAAACACTTACAGGCCTTCGTTACATACCGTTTTTAAAAACCATATTGGTGGCGTTTTGCTGGACGGGTATTTTTTTTACGCTCACCTATACTACCCGCCATTTTTTCATGTTAAAAGCTGCCTGGCCCTACTGGCTCATTGTTTTTTTGCAGGTTTGGCAGGCATGCGTACTTTTTGATTTGCGCGACCTGGAAAGTGACAAAGGTCATTTGCGTACGTTTGCAAATACCCTTACCCGTGACGGCATGTTTGGGTTCTGGGCCCTTTTTTTTATCGCTATTGCAGGTTTAAGTGCGTACTATGGCCAAATATTGTTCGTCATTCCGATTTATGTTGTAATTGCTGTTATCCATATGGTTTGCATATACCGCAAAACAAGCGGACTTAATTTTACTTTTTTGGTTGACGGGAGTTTGGTCCTATACGCTTTTGGAAACTGGATTTTGTTTAACCATTAGAGGTTATCAAAACCCCTGTGAAACGCTTCAATGGTTTTATCCAGTTCGTTTTGTTGATGTGCTGCACTAACAAAACCCACCTCGTACCCTGAAGGTCCCAGGTAAACACCGTTTTCAAGCAGTAAATGGTATAATTTTTTAAAATGCTGCATGCTTTCGGCATCAATTTCATGGGCAGCCTGAATTTTATCACGGCTTGTAAAAGCCAGCCAAAAAACCGAACCAATGCTGAAAATTTTGAGGTTGTGACTGGTTACTACTTTATGCGAAAGGATTCCTTTTATCAAATAATTTGTTTTTTCCTCAAGGCTTTCATAAAAGCCTTTTTCAAGGCATTGCTTCAAACTTGCTATGCCAGCGGCCATGGCAACAGGGTTCCCGCTCAGCGTTCCTGCCTGGTAAACCGGCCCGTCAGGACTAATGCTTGCCATAATTTCTTTGCTTGCACCGTAAGCGCCAACCGGCAAACCTCCACCAATAATTTTACCATAGGTAACAATGTCGGGACGTATGTTGTAATAACCACTTGCGCCCGTAAACCCTATTCTGAAACCGGATATGACCTCATCAAACAACAGTAACGTTTTATTTGCGGTACATATTTCGCGAAGGAATTCCAGGTAAGAACGGTCCTGCAGCAATAAGCCGTTGTTGGCGGGAACCGGCTCAAGAATCACGCAGGCAATTTCGTTTTTAAACTGCTCAAAAGCCTGTTCAAGTGCTTGCTTATTGTTCAAAGGTAAAACAATGGTTTCATCAACAAACGATTTTGGCACACCTGCCGATGAAGAATTGCCGAACGTTACCAAACCCGAGCCCGCTTTCACCAATAGCGAATCGCTGTGCCCGTGGTAACAACCTTCAAATTTTACAATGCGGTTGCGTCCGGTGAATCCGCGGGCCATGCGTATGGCGCTCATAACAGCTTCGGTGCCTGAACTTACAAACCGGATTTTTTGGACATATGTATTATTGGCAAGAATTAATTCTGCCAATTCATTTTCCAATGCCGTTGGTGCACCGAAAGAACTTCCGTTTTCAACGGTTCCTTTTACGGCCTGCACCACTTTTTTATTGGCATGCCCTAAAATCATAGGGCCCCATGAAGCGCAATAATCAATGTATACGTTGCCGTCAGCGTCCCAAATGCATGAACCTTCCCCTTTGCTTATAAAAAGAGGCGTTCCTCCTACTGATTTAAAGGCTCTTACGGGTGAATTGACCCCGCCCGGAAAATATTCTTTTGCTTTCGCAAATAGTTCCTGTGATTTTGAATTGTTTAGCATCGGACAAATATAAACGTTAAATTAAAAGTAACACTGTCTGTCCTGACGAAGTGTAGCTTGTCAGGTCTGAACGACTCTGACGCGTGCCAGACGCTGTCATAAATGCTGATAGCACTGTTTTTAGTCACGCTCATCAGCATTCTTCGTTGAACATGGATGTGAGAATGGTCTATATGACTTGTTAAAAGACATTTTGAGAAAGTTCTGATTGCAAAACCATACAACAATCAAAAATGTTAATTTGGAGGCATAATACAACCACATGGATTTTGAGTTTAGCACAGCGTTTGCCCGAAGGGCCGATGAAACCGATGACCTTAAAAAATACAGGGACCAATTTCATTTTCCGCAGCACATGGGTTTGCCCGTTGTGTATTTTACCGGAAATTCGCTGGGGTTACAACCTAAAACCACCAAGAGTTATATTGAACAGGAATTGAATGACTGGGCCACATTTGGTGTTGAAGGTCATTTTCATGCAAAGCGTCCCTGGTTCGCTTACCATGAATTTTTAACCGCTTATTCGGCAAAGCTGGTTGGCGCATTGCCTTCAGAAGTTGTTTGCATGAACCAGCTAACGGTTAACGTACATATGCTTATGGTTAGCTTTTACAGGCCGACCAAAAACCGGTACAAAATAATTTGCGAAGCCAAAGCGTTCCCCAGCGATCAATACGCCCTGGAAACACAGGCCCGTTTCCATGGGTTTGATGCGAATAATGCTGTGATTGAAGTGCAACCGCGCCAGGGCGAATACGCCATAAGACACGAAGATGTTTTAAAAACAATTGATGAACATAAAAACGAATTGGCCCTGGTACTTTTTGGAGGAGTGAATTATTTTACCGGGCAGGTGTTTGACATGAAAGGCATAACCGAAGCCGGCCATAAGGCGGGCGCTGTAGTTGGTTTTGACCTGGCACATGCAGCCGGAAATATTTTATTAAACCTTCATGAATGGAATGTTGATTTTGCATGCTGGTGTTCGTACAAATATTTGAACTCGGGTCCAGGTAGCGTAGCTGGCGCTTTTGTGCATTCAACGCATCATGGAAAAGAATTGCCCCGTTTTGCAGGCTGGTGGGGACATGACAAGGACACACGGTTTAAAATGGAAAAGGGGTTTAAACCCATGCCAACGGTTGAGGCCTGGCAGGTAAGCAACGCACCGGTATTGTCCATGGCAGCGCATTTGGCCGCCCTAGCCATTTTTGATGAGGCCGGAATGGAAAACCTTGTCGGCAAAAGCAAACAGTTAACCGGTTACCTGGAATTTGTTATTGAAGAGATCAATCACCAAAAATTTGCCGGAAAAAAAGTGCTTGAAATAATTACGCCTGCGGCAAACCGTGGCTGCCAGCTGAGCGTGGTAGCGCATGGTTATGGTAAAGATTTATTTACAAAATTGATTGCAAACGGGGTAATTGCCGACTGGCGCGAACCGAATGTAATACGCATGGCACCTGTACCGCTGTATAATTCATTTGAAGATGTATACCGTTTTGGGAAAATACTCCAAACTTTGCTATAATATGAAGCGGATTTTTTTTATTATCTGTATCCTAATCACAACAACGGCTCAGCAGGCATATGCCCTGCGTGAACTTCCACGTGGAACTTTCCGGCACATAACGGGTTATTTAAAACAAAGCAATTTTATTTTACCGGGTATTCTTATTGCTGCCACGGGGTTACTCCTGTTCTTTTTGCTATCCAATAGCCGAATGACTTCTGTGGCTGCGTGGTCTATTACATTAACCGGTACACTCATCATTGGTATGAGTCTGGTTGAACGCTTACCCACCGATGTTAAAGTTTTTGGCGGGAGCATGTGTGGCGTTTCGCTTATAGCTTCGCATTATGTTTATAAAAAACTGCGCGAAGACAATTATTTGTAATTTAATCGAATCATATGTTATCAAAAAATATAACGATAGCCGGTTCAGGATTGGTAGGATCACTGCTTAGCATTTACCTGGCAAAAAAAGGCCATCACGTTGAGCTGTTTGAACGCAGGGAAGACATGCGCAAAGCCAGCATATCGGCCGGCAGGTCCATTAACCTTGCCCTGAGCGATCGCGGTTGGAAAGGTCTTGAAGGGGTAGGTATTGCCAATGAAATACGAAAAATTGCCATACCCATGTACGGTCGTTGCATTCACCACAAAGACGGGTCAACCGTTATGCAACCTTACGGAAAAGAGGGGCAGGCCATTTACAGCGTATCGCGTGCAACTATCAACAAAACGTTAATGACGCTTGCCGAAGAAAAAGCGGGTGTAAAAATACATTTTGATGAACGGTGTACGCATGTTAACCGCAAAACAGGCGAAATTGAATTTGAAAACAACGTGACGCATAAAAAAAGCGTTTTAAAGCCCGATTTGATTTTTGGGGCTGACGGGGCTTTTTCGACCGTACGTTCAAGCATACAATTGCATAGCGACAGGTTTGAGTACAGCCAGCATTACATTGACTGCGGCTACAAGGAGTTGGAAATACCTGCTGGGCCCAACGGAAGTTTTATTCTGGAACAAAACGCTTTGCACATTTGGCCGCGCGGAAGTTACATGATGATAGCCCTGCCCAACCCTGGTGGTAATTTTACCTGCACGCTTTTTTTGCAATTTGAAGGTGAAAAATCGTTTGCGAAGTTAAAAACACGCGAACAGGTGAGTCAATTTTTTAAGGAAGAGTTTCCCGATGCGGTTGCGTTAATGCCTACCCTGTTAGACGATTTCTTTGAAAACCCCACCTCGTCACTGGTAACAGTTAAATGCTGGCCGTGGACCTTTGACAACCGCATTGCCCTGATTGGCGATGCCGCCCATGCCATTGTTCCGTTTTACGGGCAGGGGATGAACTGCGGGTTTGAGGATTGCGTGGTGCTGAACAGGTTGCTTGAAAAACATGGTGACGACTGGGCGCAATTGTTTGCCGAATACCAAAACCTGCGGAAACCTGATGGCGATGCCATTGCTGATTTGGCTGTTATGAACTTTATTGAAATGCGTGACAGGACAGCTGACCCCATGTTTTTGCTGCAAAAAAAAATTGAGGCCAGATTCAGTGAGAAATATCCGGAGAAATGGACCCCGCTTTACAGCATGGTGACCTATAGCCCGCATATACGTTATTCAACGGCCTATACTGTTGGCGAAAAACAGGAAAAAATAATGCAGGAGAT
>DASPJQ010000821.1:0-4257 GCA_035628535.1 Flavobacteriales bacterium
AATTTTTAAGGGCTTCGGGGTAGTTGCCCAATTGAGCGTACACAAGCCCCAGGTTGTTGTAGGCCGAAGCAACGCCAGCATGGTCCTTCAACGCTTTTTTCATTTTTAACGACAGCCGCATGTATTTAATAGCTTTTGCATTATCGTGAAACGATGCATAGGAAAAACCTATGTTGTTGTAGCAATTTGCCTGGCCTTTGCGGTTACCGCTTTTTTGATAGAGTTTCAGGGCATGATAATAATTTTTAAGCGCCTCCCTGTTGTTGCCCGCATCTTCAAGTGAATAACCAAGGTTGGTATACGCCTCTGCTTTCCCATTGGTGTATCCTGATTGATCAGCCAGGGCCATGGCTTGCTGTAAATATTTTTTTGATTTTTGAACGTCACTGTATTCGTAATGCAGAAAAAGTTTATTTAACACATCAACCCTTAATGAATCAACGCGCGCTTTGTTTAAACAGGCAATAAGCGAGTCGCCATCGCGGTCATTATTTGTTTGCGCACACAGGACATTGGTCAACACAATGAACCAGGTTAACACGGATGTTTTTTTTATATGTGCGTATGGCTGCATTCCGTTTAAAACCTTAACGTAAGTAATAGTACATCTTCAGCCTGGGGATTTTTTTCGGACATCTGTTCCATCATTCCTGATAAAATGTCTTTACCCGTCTTTAAATCGCCTGAACCTATGCTGGCAAACAGTTCACGGGCATGGCCATTTCCTTCCTGAATATTGAATTGCCTGGCAAAACCTTGCGTAAACAAATACATGATTGTTCCTTTTTGGATTTTTTTTGAGGTAACCGAAAACGCATCCCCGGCTTGCGCCCCGGTTCCACCCAGTGAAACGGCATTGCCTTTGATTTCTGAAATTTCGTTACCGGTTAACAAAAGTGCAACCTGGTTAGCCCCCGCATATACTAATTCCTGCTTGTTTTTATCAATGGTCAGAACCGAAATGTCAACGTGATCTTCCTGACCAGTGGTTTTGGACTGTAATAAATCCTTAAGGCCTTTGTTGACCCGGCTGAGTATGGAAGCCGGGTCGGTAATTTTTTTTTCATTCACAATTTCATTCAACATGGTATTTCCAACCATGCTCATAAATGCCCCGGGCACCCCGCTGGCCGTGCTTTCGGCAACAACAACAACAAGCTTGCCGTGTAGTTCTGCATACCAGTAAAAATTACCGCTCACCAGGTTCTTTGGCCTGAAAAAAACAAACGAATCGGGCAGGGCAGCATTGAATTTTTCCTCAGGCGGAAGCACCGCTTTTTGAATGCGGCTTGCATACTTAATACTTTCGCCTATTTTTTTGTTTTTGTCCTCAACTTCTTTTTTTTGTTTTTCTATCAGGATGTTTTTCTCATTGAGTAACGTATTAATTTTTTGTTTTGTGCGGTAACCCCTGAAAATAAAAACAACTATAAGTATAACCAATATAAGCGCACCGCCAATGAATGAAATGATGATATTTTGTTTCCTGTTTTTTTCATCGGCCAGTTGTTTATGGTGCTTCAGGTCGTGGTTGTGTTTTGCCTGTGAAACAGCTTCCTTTTTCTTAAAATCATAGGTAAGTTTCTCCTCGGTGGTCCGTTTTCGCACCTCTTCGTTGTCAAGGCTGTCACGGTAAAGGTAATACATCCTCCGGTTTGCAAACGCGTTCCTGAAATCGCCACGCAAACTATCAAGCCTTGTCAGTGACTGGTAGGTATATTTCAGGTATTCTCTCCAGCCACCCGTTTCCGATAATTTTTTTGCCCGTAGTAAATATTCCCTGGCTTTGGCATAGTCCCCTTTTGTAATGTATACATCGCCAATATTTATGCACGATACAGCTATGCCATTAGGAGCATTGATTTCTTCCTTGATTTTGAGCGAAGCAAAATGATGTTTTAATGCACCTTCGTTATCACCGTTTGCCGAGTATATAAGCGCAATGTTGTTGTACGCAACCGCAATTCCCTTTTTGTCCTTGATTTCCTCATATAAACGCAATGCCCGTATGTGCCTTTTCAGGCTTTCTGAATTTTTTTTCATAGCCGAATAAGTATTGGCAAGATTGCTGTATGCCTCGGCCATGTTTTTTTTATTATTTAAGCGCAGTGCGATTTTTAAGGCAGCTTCGTGGTATTTCAGCGACTCCGAAAAATATTCCTGGTCATCGTGAATAAGGCCAATAAAAGTATAGCATGAAGCAATATCGGAACTGTCTTTTATTTCCTCCAGCAACTTAAGACAGGTATAAGCATTTTTCAGGGCCTTGGGATAATTTCCCTGGGTTTCGTATACCAGGGCAATGTTGTAATACGCATCGGCAATTTCATCTTTGTTGTTCAGTTTTATCCTGGTCTCAAGCGAACGGTTGTAATATTGCATGGCCAGTACATGTTTTCCAAGCCGGGAATAAATGTTTCCAATGGTGTTGCTGATTTTTGCTTCGCCTGAAAGGTCGTTTGTTTTTTTGCGTAAACCAAGCGCCTTAAAAAGGTTTTTAAGCGCCTCATCATAGTGCCCCAGGTCTTCGTACAGGTAACCGCGCAATGCATAAGCGCGGGCAAGTTCCCTGTCATTTTGTATGGTTTGGCAAATAGCCAGCGATTGATCAATGTATGTTTTGGCCTTTTGCGTATCGGAATACTCGTAATGCAAAAAAAGCGCATTTAGCGTATGAATGCGGGAGGTGTCGTGTTTTGCTGATCGCAAGGCCTGTTCAAGCGAATCGGCCCTGGAGTCCTGGCAAAAAAGGCTCAACGTGTTCAGGCATAAAACCGAAACAAGGAATATAGTGTAACCTGACCGTTTCAAACACGCAGAAATGACCCTGAAATATAGGTAAAACAGACACAGCATTTAAAAAAACTTGTTGGAAAAAAATTACAACAGCCTTATACCGTCCCCGTCAAGGGAAATAAGGCGTTGCTTGTACAAAGCGCCAACGGCCTTTTTAAAGGTTTTTTTACTCATTTGCAGGTGTTCTTTGATTTCTTCAGGGGTTGAATTGTCGTGCAGGTTAAGGAACCCGTTATTTTTTTTCAAGAGTTCCAGAATGCGTCTGGTTCCGGGATCCACGCGGCCGAATCCGCTACGTTCCAGACTTACATCAATTTTACGGTCCTCGCGGATGCGCTTGATATAAGCCTTGCGCTTTTCACCGATTCGGATCTCTGTAAAAATTTCATTGTGGTATAATACACCGGCATGTTTATTGTTAACGATAACTTTTATACCCAGGTCGGTTTCTTCGCACAATAAAATTTCTACTTCTTCTTTCTCGTTTACAGTCAGCACATCGCGCTCAATGAATTTTTCAATTTTGGATGAAGCCAGGGCCCTGCCGTTGCGTGAATCTATAAACAGGTAAACGAGGTAATGCTTACCCGGTACCATTTTTTTTGCCTGCTCTGAAAACGGTACAAACAGGTCTTTGGCAATACCCCAATCCATAAATGCACCCTGGTCATTTACATCCTTTACCTTCAAAAAGCCGAATTCACCCGCCTTTAATTTCGGTACCCTGGTAGTGGCCAGGTAAACGTGTTCGGCACCTGTATAAACAAAAACGGTTATGGTATCACCAGGCTTTAACTCACCTGTAACTTCACTTTTCGGAAGGGTAACTTGGGTGCCTTCCTCATCGTGCAAGACCAGTCCCTGCACTGTGCGCCCGCCAACAACCAGCTCATTTGTTTCGGCAACTTTAATCATACCGCAAAGATACGGTTTACCTTAGCGCACAACGTCAAACTTCACCTTTTTATTTTTGATTTTTTCACCCTGGATAGCATTTAATATGCTTTTTACTTTTGTGCGCTTAACTGCCGCATAAGCAAAAAAATCTTTGACTTCAATCAACCCGATATCGTTTTTTTCAAGTTGTGCCTGCTTGGACAAAAAGCCAACAATGTCAACTTTGTTGATTTTGTCTTTTTTTCCGCCACCAATGAAAAGCGTTTCCCACTCCGGAAGCGAGGGCTTTTGCAGGTGCTTGCCTAAACCAAATACAGGAATCGTTAAATCGAGGTAGTCGGGTAATTGCTCGTCTTCACTCACTATGATGAATGCCGTACCGCTTGCATGCATACGGGCCGTACGGCCGTTGCGGTGTGTAAAAGCGTCTTCGGCAGGAGGCAAATGATAATGAATAATGTATTTTATTTCGGGTATGTCCAACCCGCGTGAAGCGAGATCGGTTGTGATCAACAGTCTTGAGCTGCCGTTGCGGAATTTGGCCAGTATTTTTTCACGGTCAAC